>SIBB01000150.1 GCA_009695395.1 Pedosphaera sp.
TCGCGCGCGAGGGCTACGTCTTCGACATCGTGCCGGATGACTTGCTTGCAGAAACTCATCTTTCAAATCGTCGCGTCGTGATCGGCACCACTCCTCACTTCAGCCCCCTCCCGATTGGGGGGAGAACACGGCTCGCGGTGGAGACGATGCCCGCTGATGACTTGGTCTCAAAGTGGCGGAAGGAACTTGTCTCGGTCACGCGCCGTGAAGGCGCGACGACGGTGGTCGTTTCCGTCCTCAGCCACCCGAAGCGGCGCATCGTCCACCTCGTGAACTACAACCGCGAGGAGCCGCCGAAGACCGCCACGATGGGCCGCGGCCCGCATGAGGAGAAGCCTCTCGCCGTGGAAAACCTCACCGTCCGGCTCGCGCTCCAGCCGGGCGAGCGAGTGAAGTCCATCCGCCTGCTCTCACCGGACGCCGAGGTGAGCACCGGCCCGGCTGGGTTGGTGCAGCGCACGGGTGAAGCTGCCTTCACCGTGCCGCGGATGTTGATCTACACCGTGGCGGTGGCCGACCTGGAGTAGGAACTCATGCCCGCACCGGTGAGCCGGATGAACTGATCGGGGGGAGCACAGGCTGCGCTGGCGGTCTTCCTCGCGCTCCGCGAGAGCCTCGCACCTTTGTGTCTTTGAGTTGAAGACTCGTTCAGCCCGCGTTCATGCCGAGCAGGAACATGATGTTGCTGGGCGTCTTCTTGAGCTTGTTGAGCAGCAGTTCCATCGCCTCGACGGGCGGCACGCCGGTGAGGGCGCGGCGGAGGAGGACGACCTTGTTGTATTCGTCGGGATGATAGAGCAGTTCTTCCTTGCGGGTGCCGGAGCGCTCGACGTTGATGGAGGGGAAGATGCGGCGGTCCACGAGGCCACGGTCGAGGTGAACCTCCATGTTACCGGTGCCCTTGAACTCCTCGAAGATGACTTCATCCATGCGGCTGCCGGTGTCCACGAGGGCGGTGGCCATGATGGTGAGCGAGCCGCCTTCCTCGATGTTGCGCGCCGCGCCGAAGAAGCGCTTGGGCTTGTGCAGCGCGTTGGCGTCCACGCCGCCGGAGAGAATCTTTCCTGAGTGAGGCGACACGGTGTTGTAGGCGCGGGCCAGACGGGTGATGGAGTCGAGGAGGATGATGACATCCTTCTTGTGCTCAACCATGCGGCGGGCCTTCTCGATGACCATCTCGGCGACTTGCACGTGGCGCTCGGGCGGTTCGTCGAAGGTCGAGGCGATGACCTCGGCGGGGCGGCACGAGCGCTCCATGTCGGTGACTTCCTCGGGCCGCTCATCAATCAGCAGGATGATGAGATACGCCTCGGGGTTGTTCTTGATGAGGGCGTTTGCGATTTTCTGGAGCAGCACGGTCTTGCCGGTGCGCGGCGGCGCGACGATAACGCCGCGTGAGCCCTTGCCGATGGGGCAGACGAGGTCGAGCACGCGGGTGGACAGCTCGGTGGGGTCGGTCTCGAGGATGAAGCGCTTGTTCGGGAAGAGCGGCGTGAGGTTGTCGAAGTGCGTCTTCTCCTTGGCCTTGTCCGGATCCATGTCGTTGACGGACTCAACCTTGAGCAGGGCGAAAAATTTCTCCTTCTCCTTCGGCGGGCGAATCTGGCCGGCCACGAGGTCGCCGGTCTGGAGGTCGAAGCGGCGGATCTGCGACGGCGAGACGTAAACGTCCTCCGGGCACGCGAGGTAGTTGAACGCCTGCGAGCGGAGGAAGCCGAAGCCCTCGGCGAGGACTTCGAGGACGCCCTCGGCGAAGAGGCCGCCCGCACCCTCGGCGTTCTTCTTCAAGATGGCGAAGATGACCTCCTGCTTGCGCAGGGTGCCGTAGTTCTCCACGCCCATGTCCTTGGCCATCTTGTTCAACTCGGCGATGGAGAGCGCCTGAAGCGTCGAGATGGCGATGGTCGGGCCTTTCAGCTCGGGGGCGGTGCGCTCTGGTGCCGGGTGCGGGGCGGGCTTCTGCGCCTTCTGCTTCTGCTGTTTGGGCTGGTGCTTGTCCTCTGTGCCAGGCTGCGTGGGCTCAGAAGGGGCGGGGGCAGATTCCGGGGCGGCGCTGGCATGGCCGGTGCCGGGTGAAAACTCCTCCACCGGCTCGAGGGGCGCGGCGGCGGGGGCTTCGCTCTCGGGGGGGAACATGGACTCCACCGGCGGCGCGGCGGCTTCAGTGGCGCTTTCAGTGGCGGCTGGCGCGAGAACCTCCCCGGGGACTTCGCTCCCCGGGGTCTCGGTGGCGACGGCGCGCTTTACCTTGGCGACCTTCGGTTTTGCAATACGTGGCATAAGCGGAACGGGACTAAGTTGAGTTGGTTGGCGGGCAACTGAAGCCTGCCGGTGAGTTGCGGTTTGTCTGGCTACCACGGAAGTGCGTTCAAAATCAAACGCGGTGACTACTGCCGGGGAATTTCTGCTGAGGATTGACCCGCGCTCAACTTGCAGCGGGAATCTTGCGGTTAATTCGCATCCAAACTGTCGGAGCTGCCGGAAGGTGTCAATGTATTTGATTACCCGACGGCTTTCCCAGCTCCCGCCCCTCAACTTTAATACGGCAGCGGGAACTTCGCAGTCAACTCGCGCACGCGGGCGCGGACACGGTGCGCGGTCTCGACGTTCTTCAAGTCCAGAAGCACCTCGGAAATCATGTCGGCAATCGCCGCCATCTCTGCCTCCTTCATGCCGCGCGCGGTGACGGCGGGCGTGCCCAACCGGACGCCGCTGGCTTGGAAGGGCGAGCGCGTCTCGAAGGGGATCGTGTTCTTGTTGGTAGTGATGCCGGCCTCGTCGAGGGCGATCTGGCTTTCCTTGCCGGTGATGCCGCGCGTGCCGACGTCCACGAGCATGAGATGGTTGTCCGTGCCGCCGCTGACGAGGCGGAAGCCGTTGCGGAGCATCCCGGCGGCGAGCGCCTTCGCATTGGCGGCGATTTGCTCTTGATACGCCTTGAAGCCAGGCTGGAGCGCCTCGTGGAAGCACACGGCCTTCGCGGCGATGACGTGCATGAGGGGGCCGCCCTGGATGCCGGGGAAGACCTGCGAATCAATCTCCTTCCCATACTTCGCCGGGCACAGGATGAGGCCGCCGCGGGGGCCGCGCAGGGTCTTGTGCGTGGTGGTCGTCACGAAGTCCGCGTGCGGCACCGGGCTGGGATGCACGCCGGTGGCGACGAGTCCGGCGATGTGCGCGATGTCCGCCAGCAGCATCGCGCCGACCTCGCGCGCGATCTCGCCCATGCGTTTGAAATCAATGACGCGGGGATACGCGCTCGCGCCGACGGTGATCATCTTGGGCTTGTGCTCGCGGGCCATCGCGGCGAGCTGGTCGTAGTCAATGCGCTCGTCGTCCTTGCGCACGCCGTAGTGGACGATCTCGAAGAACTTGCCGGAGAAGTTCGCCTTGTTGCCGTGCGTGAGATGGCCGCCGTGCGAGAGGTCCATCGTCAGCAGCTTGTCGCCGGGTTTCAGGAAGGCGAAATAGACGGCCATGTTCGCGCCGGAGCCGGAGTGTGGCTGGACGTTGGCGTGCTCCGCGCCGAAGAGCTGCTTCGCCCGATCGATGGCGAGCTGCTCCACCACGTCTACGTTCTCACAGCCGCCATACCAACGCTTGCCGGGGTAGCCCTCGGCGTATTTGTTCGTGAGCACGGAGCCTTGTGCCTCCATGACGGCGGGGCTGGTGAAGTTCTCGCTGGCGATCAGCTCGATGTTCTCCTGCTGGCGCTGGCGCTCTTTGGCGATGGTTTCAGCGATGGCGGGGTCCACCGCCGACAGACGTAATCCGTTGTTGGGTTCCATTTTTTTAACTCTTCGTTCGTGTCGCCCGCCCTCGAACTCAGCGGCGAGGAATGCGTCCACGATTTGTTTGCCCAGCTCGGGCGAAATCTGTTTCTGGCCAAGGCACAGGACATTCGCGTCGTTGTGCTGGCGCGTGAGAGTAGCCATCTCCTCGTCGAACACGAGCGCCGCGCGCACGCCCGGCACCTTGTTCGCCGTGATGCTCATGCCCACGCCCGAGGAGCAGCAGAGCAGGCCGAAGTCCGCGTTGCCCTCCGCCACCTGCTCGGCGACGAGCTTCGCGTAGTCGGGATAATCCGTGGACTCGGGCGAGTTCGTGCCGAAGTCCACCACGCGCACGTGCAGGCTCTCCAAGTGCCGCTTCAGCGCTTCCTTGAGCTGCAACCCGGCGTGGTCCGCACCGATAGCGCACGTGACCGCGCGCCCCTTGCCAGCTCCGTCGCCGTCCTGCTCCACCCCGCGCAGCATGGACTCAATCCCCTGCTCGATCTGGTCGCGACAGTTGAGATACACGTCGAGGTTCCCGCCGATCGGGTCGGCGATGTCCTTCTCCCAAAAATCGAGTGTGTCATCAAATTCGCGCAGCACGAAAGTCTTCTGCTCCGCCTGCGGGTAGAGCAGGGTGACCGCCTCCACGTGACCGCGCGTCATGCCGAAGATGTAGTCCGCCTCCTGCACCATTGCGCCCGTGAGCATCCGGCTGCGCTGCCTGGCGATGTCGATGCCGAGCTGCTTCAGCCCGGTGACGGCGTGAGCGCTGGGCGACTGGCCGTTGATGGCGCCGACGCCGGCTGAGAGCACGCGGAAGTCGCCCTTGCCCTTCACGGCATGGCGGAACAATCCCTCCGCCATCGGGCTGCGGCAGATGTTTCCCGTGCAAACAAACAGGATGGTTTTTGTGCGTGCCAAGCTTGGTCAAGATGACGGCGCGAGGGAGGAAGCGTCAACGCGGAAATCCGATTCTGGAGACAAGCTGTTCACGCCGCAGAAATATCCATGTGGAGCGGTGGGAGGGAATGGAAGCAGGGATGCGAAAATACGACCTCCCGGCTTGCTAGGTGCCGGGGCATTTGCCTACTGTCGGCGCGTGTCACAGCAGCAGACGCTACGGGAACCTGTCTCCTTTTCTGGTATCGGCCTCCACAGCGGGAGCCGGGTCAACATGACGTTCCTGCCCGCCCCGCCCGGCTCCGGCGTGCGCTTCCGGCGGGTGGACCTCGACGGCAAACCTGAGATCGAGGCGCGCGTGGAGCACGTTGTGGATACGAATCGTTCCACCACGCTGGGCAAGGGGAACGTGAAGATTCACACGGTGGAGCATGTGCTCGCGGCGTTCAGCGGCGCGGGCGTGGACAATGCCATCGTCGAGCTGGATGCGAGTGAGCCGCCGATTGCGGATGGGAGTTCGCGCGAGTATGTGCGGATGATTGAGAAGGCCGGGCTGGTGCCCCAGACGGAGGCGCGCGCGCCCTATCGGCTGACGGAGCCGCTGGAGTTGCAGGTGGGCGAGACGATGATGCAGGTGTTCCCCCACGACCGGCTGAAGATTTCCTGCACGAGCTCGGGCAGCGGCGGGCGCTTCACGCAGTTCTTCAGCCTCGAAGTGACGCCGGAGACCTGGCCCAAGGAACTCTCCCACGCGCGGACGTTCTGCTTCTTCGAGGAGTTGGAGTTGCTCTACAAGAACGGACTCATCAAGGGTGGCAGCTTGGAGAACGCGGTGGTCATCCGCGACGACGCGGTGCTGACCACCGAACCGTTGCGCTACGAGGACGAGTTCGTGCGGCACAAGATTTTGGACATCCTCGGAGACTTGTCGTTGTTGGGCCGTCCCTTTCTCGGGCACATCGTCGCAATCCGCCCCAGCCACACGGGGAACTGTGAGCTGACCAAGCAGATTGCCGCCCAGATGCGTAAGCCGGAAAAGGCCGTGCAGACCTTCTCGCCGCCGCCCGCGAGATCCGCCGACGAGAATCTCGTGCGTGATGGCGCGACGCTGGACGTGATGCAGGTGATGAAGATACTGCCGCACCGCCCGCCGTTCCTGATGGTGGACCTGGTGACAAAGATCGAGGGCAACCGCATCGTGGCGCAGAAGAACGTGACGATGAGCGAACCTGTCTTCCAAGGCCATTTTCCCGGCCATCCCATCCTGCCGGGCGTGCTCCAACTCGAAGCGATGGCACAGGTCGCTGGCATTCTGATGATGCGTCAGGCGGAGAACGCCGGGAAGCTGGCTTACTTCATGTCGGCGGAGGAAGTGAAGTGGCGCAAGCCCGTGCGCCCCGGCGACGTGCTCGTGATTGATGTGACCATGACGAAGATGCGCGGGAAGATCGGCAAGGCGCGAGGCGAATGCTCGGTGAACGGCGAGGTTGTCAGCGAGGCAAATGTCACGTTCATGCTCATGGACAAAGCATGAGTTCCGCGCGCATCCATTCCACGGCGGTGGTTCATCCAAAAGCGGAACTGGGCGACGGCTGCGAGGTCGGACCCTTCTGCGTGCTTGGCGAGAACGTCTCCCTCGGGGCGGGCTGCAAACTCCAATCGCACGTCGTCGTGGACGGACACACGACCCTCGGCGCGGGCAATGAACTCTTTCCCTTCGCCGCCATCGGCCTCAAGACGCAGGACTTGAAGTGGAAGGGCGGCGTCACCCGCACGCTCATCGGCGACCACAACGTCTTCCGCGAGAACACCACCGTCCACAGCGCGACGAACGACGGCGACGCCACGGTCATCGGCTCCCACAACCACTTCCTCGCCTACACGCACATTGCGCACGATTGCCGCGTCGGCAGCCACATCGTCATGTCGAATGTCGGCACGCTGGCGGGGCACGTCATCGTGGAGGACCACGCTATCATCGGCGGGTTGGCGGCAGTGCATCAGTTCTGCCGCATCGGGCGCATGGCCATCATCGGCGGCTGCTCAAAGGTCGTGCAGGACGTGCCGCCCTTCATGCTCGCCGACGGAAATCCCGCCGAGACCAAGGCGCTCAACAAAGTCGGTCTGGAACGCAACGGCGTGTCCGAGGCCTCGCAGGCTGCGCTGAAGAAGGCGTTCAAGATTCTCTTCCGCGACGGGTTGACCGTCTCCAACGCCCTCCTCAAAATCGAAGCCGAACTGCCGCCGCTCCCGGAACTTCAGCACCTCATCGCCTTCGTGAAGGCGAGCGAGCGGGGCATCAGCAAGTGAGGGGGAGAGTAATTAGTCGGCATCGGGCCGGGGCCGACTTCGGACTAATTACTAACGACTAATCACTTCCCTTCCAACCGCACCACTTCGCATTTCCGCTGCGTGAAACGGCACCAGTGCGTGTAGCCCACGGAGGTCGCGAGTTGCAGCGCTTTGTCCCAGTCCGCGCCCACGTCGCCGGGCGCGTGCGCGTCGGACCCGAAGGTGATGGGGACGCCGGCGCGGTAGGCGAGCTGGAGGAAGTAGCGGCTGGGGTAAATCTCTTTGCAGTCCTTGCGCAGGCCGGCGGTGTTCAGTTCGATGGCGGTGCCGCTGGCCTTCGCCGCGCGGAGGAACGTGTCGAACAACTCTGTGCAATCGCGGTTGGGGTAATACTTGAACTTCTTGGGCAGGTCCGCGTGGCCGATGATCTCGAAGAGGCCGCTGGCGGCTGCCATCGTGAGCCGGTCGAAATAGACGGCCCACACTTCGAAGGGGTCGCGCGACTTCCACTGAGAAAGCTTCTCCGGGTTGTCCAAGTCCCACGCGTCGGAAACGTAGTGGACGGAGCCGATGAAATAATCCCACGGATGCCGCGCGGCCAACTCGCGAATCCACTCCTCGTGCCCCGGCAGGTAATCCACTTCGAGCGCGAGCTTGATGGTGAGCTGGGGGAACTCGCGCTGGGCGCGGCGCACCTTCTCCACGTATTCGTCGAGCTGGCTGGCGAACATGCGCCAGTTGTCGAAGTCGTCGCGCCGCATCGGCGAGTGGTCGCTGAAGCCGATCTCCGTCAGCCCCGCCGCCACCGCGCGCGCGGCGTATTCCACCGGCTCGCCGGCCGCATGGCGGCAGAGCGGCGTGTGCATATGGTAGTCAGCGGGCAGCGACATGGCGCCAGAGTAGGACAGGGGAACGGCGTGTTCACAGGACATTTACAACAAAGGGCTTGACCGTCTGCGCCCAGAAGCGAAGTTCCGCACAGGCCTAACCAACCAACACCATGAAACCATTCCAACGACGGCC
>SIBB01000151.1 GCA_009695395.1 Pedosphaera sp.
GCGCGCCAGAGCATGGGCCGAGTTCAGCACAGGCTGGCGGCAGAGTCATGGCAGAATCTCAGAATCACTTCGGCAGATGCTTCCGCAGGAAGTTCAGGAAGTTCCCCGACATGATGCCTTCGATCTCTTCCTTCTTGTAGCCGCGCTTCTTGAGCAGGCCGGGGATCGTCTGGAGGTCGTAGATCGAGTTCATGTCCGTCGGCGTCTGCTCGTTGCCGTAGCCACCGTCGAGGTCCGTGCCGATACCGACGTGCTTCGCGCTGCCCGCAAGCTGGCAGATGTGGTCAATGTGATCGCAGATGCGGTCGATCTTGAGGTTGAAGTCCGAGGGCTTGCTCCGGTTGTGAATCCAGCCGGGCACCATCATGATCGCGTCGAAGGCCATGCCCAGCACGCCGCCGCGCTCGACGACGGCCTTGATCTGGTCGTCGGCGAACTGACGATTCCAGGGCGCGAGCACGCGGCAGTTCTGGTGGCTGGCCCAGACGGGGCCTTGGAAAATGTCCAGTGCCTCCCAGAAGCACTCGTCGTTGAGATGCGTGCTGTCGAGGATCATGCCGAGCCGGTCCATCTCCCTGAGCAAGTCCTTGCCGCGCGTGGGCAGCGGGCCGAGCGCGTCGGTGCCGTGAGCATAGACGCCGGGACCATAGTGCGCGGGGCCGAGCGCACGCAGGCCGTCCGCGTAGCTGCGCTCCAGATGCTTCAGCGTGATGAGCGAGTCCGCACCTTCGAGGCTGAGGATGTAGCCGATGGGCGGCTTCGCGGGCTGGCGGCGGGACTCAACGACGTAGGCGTTCGGATCCGGCGGTGGAAGCTTTTGCCAGAACTTTAAATGCGCATCGAGCTGCGCACGCGTGCGGATGGAAACGAGTTCACCCTCCTCCTCCATCGCGCGATACCACGCGAGCTGGCCCTGCGTCTGCGCCCACGCCTGATGAGGCGAGGCCCAACCCGGCAGCCGGTGGAAGTAAGGTGACCAGCGGCCGATCTGCGTGGCGACGCAGAGGCCGATCTCGGCGCGGCGCAGCTCGGGGAAGCAGAGCGTGTTGTTGCCGCGGTCTTTCTTGTCAGTCTGGTTGAGTTCGCGGCGGCGGATGCGTTCGAGGGACCATGTGAGGTCGCGGTTCCACTCCAACGCGTTCATGGCGAGATCGAGATGGGCGTCGAGGATGAACATGATTTGTGTGGGTGAATGTAGGGACAGCGACGGCGTGAGTCAGCAACGGAGTTGAAACGACAGGCGCCGTTCGGTTTTCTGGTTGAATGTGCCGGGGAGCGGAAGATACTGCGCGCGCTTTTGCCCCCAGCGACATTGACCCGCGGGCAGAAGAGTCGCACGCATGAGCCAAGAGTCGTATCTGAAAAGCCCCTGTGTCCATTGCAACGGGCGCATTTCATTTCCCGCCAGCGCGCGCGGCATGGCCGTCACCTGCCCGCATTGCGGCCAGCAGACTGTGCTGGACGCAGCAGCTGCGGCACCCGCTCCCGCCGCGGAGCCGGCCCCGACTCAGGGTGCGCCCGCGGAGCCAGCAGCCCAAAAACTAGTGGCCCGCCCCACGGCCACCGCCACCGCCAAGCCCGTCACTGCCAACCCGCTCACCGAGGCGCAGAAGGCTGCCATCGCGGCCGCACGCGCCTCTAACCCAGTTTCCCGGACCGCCAGCGCCAAGCCCGTGAACAAGAAGAGCGTCGTCATCAAGACGCAGTGGGCGGACGACGCAGACGGTGCGGAGGATTTGCCCCCCGCCAAGCCGGTGCGCTGTGATTTCTGCGGCACGAAAGTCCCGACAGGCGCAACGAAGTGCCCGGATTGCGATACCGCCGTGAATGTTCCATCGGCGGAGGAGGCGAAGCCGAGCTGGTTCCGCCGTATCGGACTGGTGCTCGTCTTGATCCTCGCGCTCGTGGCGGCGGGGCGGTGGGGCCAGTATTATCTCTCGCTTCGGACGAAGGAGGGCAAGGGCGGCAGGCCACTCAAGGACGCCATCGAGCTGCTCACGCAAAAGCTCGAGGCGCAGCCTGGCACCGCACTGTTCTTCGTGCGCGGCAGTGTCACGAACCACTCCGCCGAGCCGTGGTTCTATGTGAAGGTCGAGTGCGAGTTGCTCGACAAGAACGGCGTTTCCCTTGGCAAGTTCTCCGACTCGAAGATTTTGCTCGAGCCGCACAAGCTCTTTCCCTTCAACATCTCGCTGCTCGACCCCGACGCAAAGAGCTACACGAACCTCACTGTCACCGCCGTGCAATGAACCAGCCCACCTTTCCTGCCTACCGTCCGCGCCGCCTCCGGCAGTCGCCCGTGCTGCGCCGCATGGTGGCGGAGACGCAGTTGGGCGCGCACCAACTCGTGCTGCCCCTCTTCGCGCGGCCCGGCAAGCGGGAGCGTCGCCCCATCGGCTCGATGCCCGGCGTGTTCCAGTTGAGCGTGGATGAGTTGGTGAAGGACGCCACCGCAGCCCACGCCGCGGGCGTGCCGGCGGTGCTGCTCTTCGGGATTCCAGACCGAAAAGACGAGAGGGCGTCGGGAGCTTACGCGCGAAACGGCATCGTCCAGCAAGCCGTGCGCGCGCTGAAGAAGGAGCTGCCCGACCTGCTCGTCATGACGGACGTGTGTCTTTGCGAATACATGAGCCACGGTCACTGTGGCCTTGTGCATCGGGCGGCGGGCAAGGTGTTGAACGACCCCTCACTCAAGCTGCTGGCCCGCACCGCCGTGAGCCACGCAGAGGCCGGGGCGGATGTCGTCGCGCCAAGCGACATGATGGACGGACGCGTGCGGGCCATCCGGAGCGCGCTGGACGCCGGCGGGTTTTCCGACACACCGATCCTCGCTTACGCAGCGAAGTATGCGTCCGCTTTTTACGGCCCGTTCCGCGAGGCAGCGGAATCCGCGCCGCAGTTCGGTGACCGCCGCAGCTACCAGATGAACCCGGCGAACGCCGAGGAAGCACTGCGCGAGGTGGCATTGGACATCGCCGAGGGTGCCGACATGGTCATGGTGAAACCGGCGCTGGCCTACTTGGACATTTTGCACCGCGTGAAGGCGACCTTCGGCTACCCAACTGCGGCCTACGCCGTGAGTGGCGAGTATTCCATGATCAAGGCGGCGGCGGAGAAAGGCTGGATTGACGAGCGAGCGGTGACGATGGAATCGCTGCTGGGGATGCGCCGAGCCGGAGCGGACATCATCATCACCTACTCCGCGAAGGAAGTCTGCGGCTGGCTGAAGGGCTGATGCACGGCGGGGCGGACAGGGGGGTGCCGCAGTTACTTGCGGCTGGTAACCACCATCACCAGCGCGATTATGATGGCGCTCATGATGACGGCGCCGATGGCGATGAAAATCCAAGTCGTCTTGTTGCTCTTCTTCTTGAACGGGGAGTTCTTGTCGAAGTTTGTTATCTTCTGCGTGCCCTTCTCCAGTTCGTTCATCTTCACGCCCTGCGGCAGCACGGTGGTCTTATCAAGCACCTTCTTACCCGAGGCCCCCGTCGGGGCGGAGGCTTCCAACCGCGCCTCGACGGAGCCAAAGCGGACCGACTGGCCCACGGGCAGCACGGCCTCGTCGGTGACTTGCTCACCGTTGATGAACGTGCCGTTGGTCGAGTTGAGATCCTTCACCACCACATCGTTACCCCTCAGGAGAATCTCGCCATGGTGGCTGGAAACCGAGGGCGCGGGGATCTGGAAATCGTTGTCCTCCATGCGCCCGACTGTGGAGCGCTCCGCCTTCAACTCGAATGACCGCCCTGTGAATCCTTCTGTGAGTAATACGAGTCTCGGCATACGTCTTCTGCTTTTGATAGATTATCGTCAGGGTGAAAACCAAGTCAAACCGTTTTCCGGGAATCGTTCGCCAAAGCTCGCCCGTGAGGCTAGCGATTTGCTTGCCGCCCTCGGCGCGACTGCCCATTCTCACCGCGCTTTTTGAATCTGTTTACCTGACGCCCGATGACTGAACCCGCCATTACCCCCGAGCTGATCGCCAAGCACAACCTCACGCCCGACGAATACCTGAAGGTGCTCGAGATCCTCGGGCGCACGCCGAGCTACACGGAGTTGGGCATCTTCTCGGTCATGTGGAGCGAGCACTGTTCCTACAAGAACACCCGGCCCGTGCTGAAAACGTTTCCCACCAAGGCCGCCAACATCCTCGTCGGCGCGGGCGAGGAGAACGCTGGCATCATCGACGTGGGAGACGGCGTGGCCATCGCCTTCAAGATCGAGTCACACAACCATCCCAGCGCGGTCGAGCCGTTCCAAGGCGCGGCCACCGGTGTCGGCGGCATCATCCGCGACATCTTCACGATGGGCGCGCGGCCCGTCGCGGCGCTGAACTCGCTGCGCTTCGGCGAGCTGTCCAACCCCGAGGTGCGCCGGCTCTTCTCCGGCGTGGTCAGCGGCATTTCGCACTACGGCAATTGCTTCGGCATCCCGACCATCGCGGGCGAGGTCTACTTCGACAAAAGCTACGAGGGCAATCCGCTCGTCAACGCCTTCTGCCTCGGCGTCCTGCGCCACGACCAAATCACGCGCGGCGCGGCGCACGGCATCGGCAACCCGGTCTTCTACGTTGGCCCCGCGACCGGTCGCGATGGGCTCGCGGGCGCGGCGTTCGCCTCGCAGGACTTGACCGAGGAATCCGCTGAACAGCAGCGCGGCGCGGTGCAGGTGGGGGATCCCTTCATGGAGAAGCTCGTCTGCGAAGCCTGCCTCGAACTCCTCGCCACCGGCTGCGTCGCCGGCATGCAGGACATGGGCGCGGCGGGTTTGACCTGTTCGACGTGCGAGACGGCGGCGCGCGCCGGGACGGGCATCGAGATCGAGTTGGACAAGGTCCCGCAGCGCGCGCCGAACATGACCAGCTACGAAATCATGTTGTCCGAGTCGCAGGAGCGGATGCTCATCGTGGTTCACAAGGGCCGCGAGGAAGAGGTGAAGAAGATTTTCGACAAGTGGGATTTGCCGTGGGCCGAAATCGGCGTCGTGACCGACACGGGCCGGATGGTCGTGCGCCACGGCGGCAACGTCGTCGTGGACGTGCCGGCGAAGAAACTCACGGACGAAGCGCCGGTCTATCAGCGCGAGTCGAAGGAAGCGGCCTATATGGAAGCGGTGCGGGCCTTCCGCCTCGATGGCATCGCCGACACGACGGACGCGGCGGGCGACCTCAAGCAGCTCCTCGCGAACCACTCCGTCGCCTCCAAGAACTGGGTCTATCGCCAATACGATCACATGGTCCGTGACGGCTCCATCGTTTGCCCCGGCAGCGACGCCGCCGTCATCCGCATCAAGGCCGACAGCTTGCCCATCACGAAGGCGGAGTATGCGGCGAAGCAAGCTGGGCAGCCGGCTCCGGTCACCGCGCCCATCCCCGACAAATACGTCGCCTTCACTTGCGACTGCAACGGGGTTTACGTCTATCTTGACCCCTACGAAGGCGGGAAGGCCGCCATCACCGAGGCGTGCCGCAACCTCGCCTGCTCCGGGGCCGCTCCGCTGGGCGCGACGGACAACCTCAACTTCGGCAACCCGCACTACCCCGAGATTTTCTGGCAGCTCAAGGAATCCGTGCGCGGTCTGGCTGAGGGCTGCCGTGCCTTCAACGCCCCCGTCACCGGCGGCAACGTCTCGCTCTACAACCAGCGCGGCGCGCTCGGGGCGATTGACCCCACGCCCACGGTCGCCGTCGTCGGCCTCATCGAGAAGCCGGAGCACATCACGACCTCGTGGTTCAAGGACGCGGGCGACGCCATCATCCTGCTCGGCGCGCCCGTGGACACGGCGGACCCGCTGCAAGGCCTCGGCGGCAGCGCGTGTCTCCAGACGTTGCATGGCAAGAAGACCGGTCTCCCGCCTCGCGTGGACTTGGAGGCGGCGCAGAAGCTGCACTCGACCTTGCTCGGCCTGATTTACACCGGCTCGGTGAAGAGCGCGCACGATTGCAGTGAAGGCGGTTTGGGCGTGTGCGTTGCGGAGAGCTGCATCACCCAGCAGATCGCGCGCGAAACGCCCCGGCTCATCGGCGCGACGGTGGATTTGTCCGCCTTCACGGACACTCGCCTCGACGCGTTGCTTTTCGGCGAGACGCAAAGCCGCGTCATTATCACCTGCAAGCCTCTCGACGCGACCAAGGTCATCGAGCGCGCGAAGCTCATGGGCGTCCCCGCTGCGCGCATCGGGACTGTGGGCGGCGAAGTGCTGTCCGTGAAGACGGCGGGCAGCGAGTTCACCGCACCCGTCAGCGAACTGCATGACGCGTGGTGGAACGCGATCGCCCGCGCGATGGCGTAAGCGGAGCGCCGCCTTCGAAGCCGGCGCTCCGCCCCAAAAGACTTTGCGTGGCCCGCGAGGTTGGTATCGTCCGTCCATCCACATGAAGAGATCATTCCGCCTCGCCGCGTTCCTCGCGCTCACCCTCAAAGCCTTCGCTGACGGCCCGGCTGACAACAAAGCCGAGGCGGTTCGCCGTGTGCCGCCAGAGGGAATTCAGATTGCCCCCGCCGCCCGCACAGAACTCCAAGTCGGAGCTGACGCGCTGGCGAAGGACATCGAAGCGCTGCGCAATTTACTGAAGGGCAAGCCCGCGCTGCTCGACTTGCTGCCCGACGTGCAGATCTACCACAAGGCCGTGGACTGGGCGCTGCGGCACGACGAGTTTTACTCCACCAACGAGGTTGCGGTTGCGCGCGACCTGCTCAAGCGCGGCGGCGAACGCGCGCAGTCGCTCCGCGAGGGCAAGGCTCCGTGGCTCGCGCAGACCGGCCTCGTGGTGCGCGCGTATCAGTCGAAGATTGACGGCTCCATCCAACCCTACGGGCTCGTCGTCCCGCCGAACTTCGCGCCCGGCGGCGCGCCGCTGCGCTTGGACTTCTGGGCGCATGGCCGCGGCGAGAAGCTCACGGAGATGTCCTTCGTGGACGGGCGGCAAAAGTCCCCCGGCCAGTTCGTCCCGCCCGGCGCGCTCGTGCTGCATCTTTACGGCCGCTACTGCAACGCGAACAAGCTCGCCGGCGAGGTGGACCTGTTCGAGGCGCTGGCGCACGCGAAGAAGTATTACCCGGTGGACGACCGCCGGTTGGTAGTGCGCGGCTTCTCAATGGGTGGTGCGGCAGCGTGGCAGTTCGCGGCACATTATCCCGGCATGTGGGCGGCGGCGGCTCCCGGCGCTGGCTTCAGCGAGACGCCGGACTTCCTGAAAGTTTTCCAGAAGGAGGACCTCAAGCCCACGTGGTTCGAGCGCAAGCTCTGGCACATGTATGACTGCACGGACTACGCGGCGAACTTCTTCAACCTCCCCACCGTGGCCTACAGTGGCGAGGCGGACTCGCAGAAGCAGGCCGCCGACATCATGGCTAAGGCCATCGCCGCCGAAGGTATGCAGCTCACGCATATCATCGGGCCGGACAAGACGGGCCACAGCTACCACAAGGATTCGCTGGTCGAAATCAACCGCCGCGTGGACGCCATCGTCGCGCTGGGCAAGAACCCCGTGCCCGAGCAGGTGCGCTTCACGACGTGGACGCTGCGCTACAATAATTCGCACTGGGTCACCGTGGACGGCATGGAGCAGCATTGGGAACGCGCCCGCGTGGACGCAGACATTGACGATGAGAACGACTCCATCAAGGTGACGACCAAGAATGTTTCCGCGCTGACGCTGGCGATGCCCTCGGGCGGCTATCCATTCCCGCTGAACAAACAGACCAAGGTTGTCCTCGACGGCACGAAGTTCGACGCGCCGCTGGCCGAGACGGATCGCTCGTGGAAAGTAAGTTTCTGGAGGGAAGGCAAACTCTGGAACATGACGGTGTCCGCGCAGGACGGGGTGGTTAAAAAGGCGGTCAAGGCTGACGTGGGCCCGCGCAAGGTCCACGGCCTGCAAGGCCCGATTGACGACGCGTTCCTGGATAGCTTCCTCATGGTCCGTCCCACCGGCCAACCGCTCAACGAGCGCGTCGGCAAGTGGGCCACGAA
>SIBB01000152.1 GCA_009695395.1 Pedosphaera sp.
GCAAATCTCGAAGAAGACGGGCACGCGGGCCTTGGCGAGATCGAGGCCGGTGAAGTTCTTCTCCCACGGACGAACGGCCGTGCCCCAGCCAAACATATCCGCGCCCTGACCACACATGGTGTGCCAATACACGACGGAGAAGCGCAGGTGCTCGGCCATCGTCTTGCCCTCGATGACGGCGCTGGCGTCGTAGTGTTTGAAGGCGAGGGGGTTCTTCGACTGCGGACCTTCGTAGGAGATTTTGGCGATGTCGGGGAAAGCGGGCATAAGCGTGGTGATCTGTAGTTAGCCCGCGATAACAGCGCGGGCGGCGGGATTGCTAAGGGAATCGCACGGAGGGCGCAAGCCCGGATTGCCACGCCAGCGGTCTGCGAAAGGGCTGGCAGTTTTTCCGCCGCTTCCTAGATTCCACCCCCATGTTTGAATCGCTGTCCGGCAAGCTCCAGAACGTCTTCCGCAACCTCCGCGGCCTTGGTAAAATCTCCGACTCCAACGTCAGCGATTCCCTCCGCGACGTGCGCGTGGCACTGCTGGACGCCGACGTGAACTTCAAGGTCGCGCGCGACTTCATCGAGCGCGTGAAGGAGAAGGCCCTCGGCCAGCAGGTCATCCAGAGCATCCACCCCGGCCAGCAAATCATTAAGCTCATCAGCGACGAGCTGGTCACGTTGCTTGGCTCGTCAAACGCCGCGCTCAATCTCAGCTCCAGCCCCACCTGCATCCTCATGGTTGGCCTCCACGGCTCCGGGAAGACGACCAGCTCCGGCAAGCTCGCGAGCTGGCTTAAGAAGCAGGGCCGCCAACCGCTCCTCGTCGGGTGCGACGTCTATCGCCCCGCCGCGATGGACCAGCTCGACACGCTCGGCAAGCAGCTTGAAGTCCCCGTCTTCCTCAAGCGCGGCGAGACCGACGTGCTCAAGATTGCCCGCGACGCCCTGCAGCTCGCCAAGCTCACCAGCCGCAACGTCATCATCTTCGACACGGCGGGTCGGTTGCAAATTGACGAGGGGCTCGTGCAGGAGTTGGTCCATCTGCGGGACCTCATCCAGCCACAGGAAATTCTCCTCGTCCTCGATGCCGCGACCGGACAAGAGGCCGTCAACGTCGCCACGCACTTCGACACGGCGCTTCAGCTGACCGGCTCCATCCTCACCAAGCTCGACGGCGACGCGCGCGGCGGCGCGGCCCTGAGCCTGCGCGAAGTCACCGGCAAGCCCATCAAGTTCATGGGCGTGGGCGAGAAGCTGGATGACTTCGAGCCGTTCCACCCCGAGCGCATGGCCCAGCGCATCCTGGGCATGGGCGACGTAGTCACGCTCGTGGAGAAGGCCGCCGAGCGGATTGACCAGGACTCGGCGATCGCGATGGAGGAGAAGATGCGGAAGGGCCAGTTCACGCTGGAAGACTTCCTGATGCAGCTCCGCGAGATGAAGAAGATGGGGCCGCTGCAAGACATCATGGGCATGCTCCCCGGCGGCGCAGCGATGTCGAAGGGCACCGACTTCGGCAAAGCGGAGAAGGACTTCCGTCGCAAGGAAGGCATCATCTGCGCGATGACTCTGACTGAGCGCCGCAACGTGAACCTCCTCAACGCCAAGCGCCGCATCCGTATCGCCAAAGGCAGCGGCGTGACCGTCACCGAGGTCAACACGCTGCTCCAACAATTCGCCCAGATGCAGCAGATGATGAAGAAGATGGGGAAGTTCTCGAAGCTGATGGGCCGCATGGGCGGGATGCCGGGCATGGGGAAGTGAGGGCGGGGAAAGTAATCAGTCCTCGTCACCCACGCCGCCTGCCACCGCGACCGGCTGAACACTTCCCCCTCCGCTCCGTCCGTTCTCCGTGACTTCCCCGAACCCCGCCCGCCCCGCGCATTGGAAGTGGCTCGTCTGCGGCCTGCTGCTCTTCGCCTCCATGCTCCTCTACATGGACCGGCAGACGCTGCCCAACGTGGCGACGCGCGTGACCACGGAGTTCAATCTCAAGCAGGAGCAATACGGCGACGTGGAGATGTATTTCGGCTACGCGTTCGCGGTCGGCGCGTTCCTGTGGGGTTGCGTGGCCGACAAGTGGAGCGTGCGCTGGCTCTACCCGGCGCTGGTGCTGGCGTGGTCGGCGATGGGCTTCCTCACCGGGTTGGTGGAGACCTACGACGGGCTGCTGCTGTGCCGCACGTTGCTGGGCTTCTTCGAGGCGGGCCACTGGCCGTGCGCACTCAAGACCACGCAGCGCCTGCTCGCACGCGAGGAGCGGACGATGGGCAACAGCGTGCTGCAAAGCGGCGCGAGCATCGGGGCCATCCTCACGCCGCTGGTGATGACGTTCATGCTCGCCGGGCGCACGGAGCCGGGCGTGTGGCGGCAGCCCTTCCTCGTCATCGGAGCCATCGGCGTGGTGTGGGTGGTGGGTTGGTTTGCGCTGCTGAAGAAAGAGGACTTTGCGGAAGCGAAGCCAGAAGGCGGGAGTCAGGAGCCGGAAGGCGGAAGGCAGAAGGCGGATGTGAACTTCCTCGCCGTATTTTCGGACCGCCGGTTCTGGGCGCTGGTCGTGGTCGTCGCTGCCATCAACGTCTGCTGGCAAATCGTCCGCGCATGGCTGCCCAAGTTTCTCATCGAGGGCAAGGGCTACCTCGAGGCCGACGCGCTGCGCTTCAACTCGCTCTACTACATCGCCACGGACATCGGCTGCCTCGCGGCGGGCGCGGCGGCGCTGTGGCTGGTCAAGCGCGGCTGGGACGTCCACCGCTCACGCGTGACGGTGTTCGGCGTGTGCGCGCTGCTCACCTCGCTGACGGCGCTGGCAGCACATCTCCCGCGCGGATGGGCGCTGCTTGGCGTGTTGCTCGTGGTGGCAGCCGCTTCACTGGGTTTGTTCCCCTGCTACTACTCCTTCAGTCAGGAACTCAGCACGAAGCATCAAGGCAAGGTCACCGGCATCCTCGGCACCGTCGCGTGGGCCACCTCGTCGCCGTGCCAGAAATACTTTGGCCGGCTCGCGGACCAGACCGGCTCGTTCAATGAAGGCATCGCGCTCGCGGGGCTGACGCCGTTGATTGGATTCGCAGCGCTCATCCTGCTTTGGCGCGAGCCGAAGCGTGCGGGTGCGGAGCCTGGGCAGGGAACAGGCTGAACCGCCGGATGGGTCAGGTTGATGGCCGCGTGGCAGCCAACTCAGCTCAACGCCTCGCGGCAGAACTTGATGGACTTGGCCAACTCCGTCATGCGGTCCGAGCCGGCGGGCACTTTGTATTCGAACTCGATGGTCGCCTGGATGGGCCACTTGTTGTCGCGGATGAGGCGCAGCACTTCGCCAATCGGGGTTTCCCCTTCGCCGAAGGGCGTGTTCGGGCCGTTGGCCTTCTTGCGGTCCTTCACGTGGACGTGCGTGATGCGCTTGTGGTGCTTCTTGATGAACTCGACCGGCGAGCCGTGGTCGCCGGCGACGAAGTGCCCAAGGTCCACGTTGGCTCCGACGTATTCGCCGTGCGCGAAGGCTTTCTCCCAATGGTCCGGGCCGGTGCTGGCGTGGCCGTGCAGAGCGAGGTGAATCTTGTGCTTGTCAGCGAACTTCCCGACGCGCTTGTGGTCGTCGTCCTTGCCAATCTCGCTGGAGATGCCGCGCGCGCCGAGGGCCTTGGCGAGGGTGAAGGCGTAGTCCAGCTCGCTCTCGCCCATCTTGAAGATGCCGTCCACCTTGATGACTTCGATGAAGACGCCGGTGGTTTCCCAATGCTTGCGGAAGGCGCGGGCCTTGGCCATGTCCACGGTCTCGCGCCAGGTGCGGAGCTGCTTGGCCTGGTCCTCGGCGGCCCCGGCGGGGAGCACCTTGGCCTTGGCGTTGGTGAGGTTGGCGGGCGCACCGAACTGGGCCTCGATGGGCTGCGTGCGCAGCTCGATGGCGCTGAGGTTGAGCTGGACGCAGGTCTTGAGGATGTCGTCGGCGGACATGGCGGCGTTGCCGAAACTATAGGGGGCGTTGATGCCGATATGGACGCCGCCGACTTTGGAGTTGGGCGTGCCAGCCGGTGCAGCGGCGCGGGCGAAGGTCGGGGTGAGCAAGGCTCCAGTAGCGAGCTGGGCGAAACGGCGGCGGTTCAAGGTGTGCATGGGCGACGTGGGTGTTTGGTTTTTTTGGAAACTGGCATCGTGCTGTCGGGCGGCATCCTTCGTTTCCTTTCCCAGCCGGGCAAGCCTGTTCTTGTTCGCAGGACCTCGGTTTGAAGATTGCCTTCCCGACTTGCTCCGACATCCTCCGCGCACGCTATGCACAAACCGCTGTCGCTCCTGTTCACCCTGCTTTGCCTCGTCGCCCCACTGCGCGCCGCCGATGACTACAAGCCCGGCCCCGACTCGCTGCCGCAGCCGGGCGTGCCCAAGGGCGAGCTGGTCAAAGGCACGTTCGACCAGTCCAAGGTCTTTCCCGGCACGGTGCGCGACTACACCGTCTATCTCCCCGCGCAGCTCAACCGCACCCAGCCCGCGCCCGTGATGGTGCTCCAGGACGGCGGCGGCTTCAGCGCACCAGTCGCTTTCGACAACCTGATTCACAAGAAGGAAATCCCCGCGCTGGTCGGTGTCTTCGTGCAGCACGGGCGCGTGAAGGCGTCGTCCACCAACGCGCTGGACCGCTTCAATCGCAGCTACGAATACGACGGCCTCGGCGGCGACTACGCGAAGTTCCTGCTCGATGAACTCCTGCCCTTCATCGAGGCGAAGCACGGGGTGAAGCTCTCCAAGAACGGCACCGACCGCGCCATCGGCGGCTCGAGCAGCGGGGCGATTGCGGCCTTCACGGCGGCTTGGGAACGGCCCGAGGCGTTCACGCGGGTGTTCAGCGCCATCGGCACTTACGTCGGCCTACGTGGGGGAAATGTTTACCCCACCCTCCTCCGTAAGTATGAGCCGAAGGCCATCCGCGTGTATCTCCAGGACGGCAGCGCGGACCAGAACATCTACGGCGGCGATTGGTGGATGGCGAACCTCGAGATGGAGCGCGCGCTGAAGTTCGCCGGCTACGAAGTCGAGCACGCGTGGGGCGACGGCGGGCACAATGGCAAGCACGGCACGGCGGTTTTCCCCGACGCGCTGCGCTTCCTCTGGAAGGGCTGGCCCGAGCTGCCCAAGGCCGGCCTTGGCTCATCGCAGTTGAAGGAAATCCTCCTGCCCGGCGCGGACTGGCAGCTTGTGGGCGAGGGCTACAAGTTCACCGAAGGTCCGACGGCCAACGCGGCGGGCGAGGTCTTTTACAACGAAGGCCCCAGCAGCACGACCTACAAGGTCGGCCCCGATGGCAAGCCCGTCGTCTTCCTCGCCGACTCGAAGAAGGGCGACGGCCAGCGCTTCGGCCCGGATGGTCGGCTCTACTCCGTGGCGGCGGCGGCGCAGCAGATTCTCGCGTGGGACATAGCGGGCAAGGCCACGGTCATCGCGGATGGCTTCCGCGGCAACGACCTCGTCGTCGCCAACAACGGGAACATCTACGTGACCGAGCCGAACTGGACCGGCGCGAACACGAACACCAGCAAGGTCTGGCTCATCCGGCCCGACGGCGCGAAGCAGGTCGTGGACACAGGTCTGAAGTTCTCAAACGGGGTCACGCTCTCGCCTGACCAGACGCTGCTCTACGTGGCGGACAGCCGGTCGCACTGGGTTTACAGCTACCAAATCAAGGCCGACGGCACGCTTCAGCACAAGCAGCGTTACTTCCATCTCCACATGCCCGACACCGCTGACGACAGCGGCGCGGACGGCTTGCGCACGGACCGCGATGGTCGCCTGTGGGTCGCCACGCGCCTCGGCCTGCAAGTCTGCGACCAAGCGGGCCGCGTGAACTGCATCATCCCCACGCCGAACGGCAAGAGCAGCAACCTGACCTTCGGCGGCCCGAACGGCGATGTGCTCTACGTCACCGCCGGCGACAAAGTCTTCCGCCGCCAGCTCAAGGTGAAGGGCGCGGACCACGCGGCGAAGCCGACGAAGCCGGGTGCGCCGCGGCTGTAAGCCGCCGGCATGTGTCACTCCGCGGATTGCCACGCGACGAGCGAAAGGTTAAGAGATGGGCGGATGCACCAACCAATGGTCCTCATCGTGGATGACGAGAAGCCGACGCGCGACGGATTGCGCGCGGCGCTCGAAGACCGTTATGACGTGTATGTGGCCGAGGATGCGGCCACCGCGATGAATCTGCTGGAGCAAGAACACTTCAACGTGCTGCTCACGGACCTGCGTTTGCCCAAGGAGGATGGGCTTAAACTCATCGCGCGCGCCAAGTCCCTGCCCAAGCCACCGGTCTGCATCCTGATGACCGCCTATGGCTCCGAGGATGTGGCGGTCGAGGCGATGAAGCGCGGCGCGGACGACTACATCGCGAAGGGCAAGATGCAGATTGATGAGCTGGAGATGCGCATAGCCCGCGCGCTCAAGGGCCAGAAGCTCGAGGAGGAAAATCAAAACCTCCACCAGCGGCTCGAACGCAAGTTCGGCGTCGAGCACCTCATCGGCGAGTCGGCGGTGATGCAGGAGATTCAGGAGACGATTCAAACTGTCGCGCCCAGCCGCGCCACCGTGCTCATCACGGGAGAAAGCGGCACGGGCAAGGAAATCGTCGCCAAGACCCTTCACCAGCTCAGCCCGCGCGCGAAGGCTCCGCTCATCACTGTCCATGCGGCAGGCCTTTCGGCGACGCTCCTGGAGAGCGAACTGTTCGGCCATGAGAAGGGCGCGTTCACCGGCGCACACGAGCGGCGGATCGGACGCATCGAGCAGGCGCAGGGCGGCTCGCTGTTCTTCGATGAGATTGGCGAGATTGACGCGACGGTGCAGGTGAAGCTGCTGCGCTTCCTGGGCGAGCGCACGTTCGAGCGCGTCGGCTCTAGCAAGACGCTCATGTCCGACGTGCGGCTTATCGCGGCGACGAACAAGAACCTCGTGACGCTTGTGCAGTCCGGCGCGTTCCGCGAAGACCTCTTCTTCCGGCTGAAGGTCGTCGAGATTCATCTGCCGCCGTTACGCGAACGCGCGAGCGACATTCCCCTGCTCGCACAACATTTTCTCCGCGATTCCGCCGCCGAGAATGGCAAGGACGTGACCACCATCGCACCCGACGCGCTGGAGTTGCTCATGGCCTACAAGTGGCCTGGAAACGTCCGCGAGCTGCGCACGGCCATCGAGCACGCGGTCGTCTTCGCGCGCAGCAAGGACGTCACCGCGCGCGACTTGCCGCAGAACATTCGGCTCGGCCAGAGCAGCCTGCCGACGCCTGTTTCCCAAATGCCGAGGGGCGACTTGAACGTGCATGAGGTCGAGAAGGAGCTGGTCGTGCGTGCGCTCAGGGAAGTCGGCGGCAGCCGCACTGCAGCCGCGAAGAAGCTCGGCATCAGCCGCCGCACCATGCACCGCAAGCTGCATGAATTTAAGCTGGAGGGATTTTAGTGATGCGAGCGAGCCGCCGCAGCGAGGTTTTCTCACGCAACACGTAACGCGCCTGCCATGCCCACGCTTCAGGAAATGATTCACTCCCTCGAAGAGGGCGCGGGCGCGCGGACGCTGAAGTGGGTCGGGTTCATCTTCGCCTTCTTAGTGCTGGCGGTCGGCTACGATTTGCGCGCGTTCAAGAACTTCTCCAATCCGGACGCGATGGACGCGGCGCAGGTCGCGCGGAACGTCGCCGAGGGCAAAGGCTTCATCACGCAGTTCATCCGGCCCGTGAGCCTTTACCTCGTCGGTCAGAAGACCGGCGCGGCCTCGCTCACCAACGCCCATCCCGATCTCGCAAACGCTCCCGCCTACCCCGCCGTGCTCGCGGGCGCGATGCGTGTGCTGCCCTTCGATTTCAAGTTCCCGGTGGAGGAACAATTCCGCACCTGGCAGCCGGAACACGTCATCGCATGGGTGAACCAAGGGTTCTTCCTCCTTACCGTCCTGCTCGCGTGGCAGCTC
>SIBB01000153.1 GCA_009695395.1 Pedosphaera sp.
TGCAGGCCGAAGGCTTCGAGGTCGGCGCGCGGGTCGTCGGTGATGAATTGGGGCACGGGCCATTGGCCCAGCCTGGCGAGCAACTCCTCGATGAGCGTGGTGTTCGCGCGCTTGGCAGGTGTGGGCAGCGCGATGCGCCAGAGGCGATTGGTGGAATCGCGTTGCAGCAGGAGATCGCGCACGCCGGTGCGGACGCGGAGGCGGTCGAACTTCACGCTCGCCAGCGGGAGGAGCGCGCGGTCACGCCACGCGTCGGCGGTCTGGGGCAGGTAGCCGAGGAGGTTGGCGTCGGCGATGGCGATGTCACCGCTGCCGGCGACTTGCAGGTAAATCTGGTTGTTGACCGGGGTGCGCGCGCCGATGTGCAACTCCATGGGTGTGTCACCTTGTTGGAACCGGACGGTGGCTTGCGGAGGCTGGAGGCCGAAGTCGGCGGGGGACTTCACCTGCGCAGCGGGGATGATGACTTGCGGCCGGCGACTGGAGCAGATTTCCAGCAGGGCGCTGATGAGCAGCGGGTCGGCAGGGTAGCTCAACGGCGCGGTGAGCCGCCACTGCCCGGCGGCAAACTCGGCGCGGATGGTGGCGTTGGAGAGTGTGACATCGATGCGGGTCACGGTGGCGGGGCGCAGGCGCGGGACCAATTGACCGGCGGCGGGCGACGGCGGTGGACCGCTGGGGCGGCGCAACTCGTCGAACGCGATGAACGCAAAGAGCGCCAGGGCGAGGCCGACGAGCCATTTTGTTTGGGAGGAGTTCACGCGTTTGTGCCTACATCTGCCGCCGCCACCAGACGAGCAGGCCGAAGCCGAGAATCGCGCCGGGCACGCCTAGCAAGAGGATCCATTGCACGGAGCGCAACTGCGCGTCAGTCATGTTGAACTGGAATTCGCGCACCACCTGCGGGGCGATGCCAACGAGCTTGGGCCGGTCCACAAGCCAGTTGATGGCGTTGGCGGCGAAGTCACGGTTGACCGAGTTTTGAATCATGTTGTTGTCGAGGAAGAAGGAATCGCCCACGACGACCATGCGGGTGAAGCCACCCTCCACGCTGCGCAGGCCGCCGCGCTCGACGGCGACGGCCACGTGAATGACGCCGGCCTTGTCCACGCGCGGGTCGAACTGACGGCTCGCGCGGTTGCCGATGGCCTTGCCGCTAGCCGAGGTGCTCGCGATCGGGCGGACTTGCGGCGAGTCGGAGCCGGCGGTGGCCGCGGAACGTGGCGTGACGGAGCGCGGCGTGGCGACGACGAGGCCGTTCTGCGTGGGGCCGAAGGGGCGGACAATGTCGTGGTCGCCGAAGTTCTTGAGGATGATAAAGCTCCCCTCGCGGCTGCCGGCCTCGTCGGTCACGCGGTCGTCCCCGAGTTCAACGCCCCAAGTGCGGAGGAGAAGTTCCAGCCCGGAGTTGCTGTTTTCGGGCAGCAGGACGAGCGCGCGACCGCCGCGATTGAGATAGTTGTTCAATTGGTTGATCTCGTCCGCGTGCAGTGGGGTGGACGGGCCAGCGATGACGAGGAGGCTGCAATCTGCGGGCACCGGGTTGGTGCCGCTGAGGGTGAGTCCGAAGGGCGTCAGGCCGTTCCCGCGTTGAAGCAGTTCGATGAACTTGCCGTAACCGGTCGCGGTGCCGGCGGTGGTCGGGTCGTGCTCGTTGTGGCCGCGCAGATAGTAGGCGGTGAGCTTGCGGCTCTCCATCAGCGTGAGGATTGCGGAGGTGAAGTAAGATTCGCCGGTGAAGGACTTGCGCTTCACGGCCTGGCTCTGGCCGGAGAGAAGCTGGCTCGTGTCGTATTCGGAAAGCTCGCCCTGGCGGACGACACGGCTGCGCTCGCCGATGGCGAAGATGACAACGTCCTTGATGTTGGGGGTGAGGTTGTATCGGCGCTGCGTCTCGGTGGCTTTGTCCGGCTCGCGCTGGTAGTCCACCGTCGTGATCTTCACGCGCGGGCTGGCATTGGCGTATTGGCGGAGGCTTTGCAGGATGGGCGCGTAGAGTGTCTCGTCGGGATCGAAGTAGAGCGTGACCTGGAGGTCGTTGGTCAATGCCGCGAGCACTTGGAGAGTGACGGACGCGAGCGGTGGGACGCGGCTGTCCGAGAGCGAGATGCGGCGGAAATTACGGGCGGACAGGAAGTTTGCCATCAGCACGATGGCGAGGAAGGCGGCGACGCCGACGAGCACGCCGAAGCCCGCGCCGAACTTGCGCGCAGCGGAGAAGCTGGGAGGGGGATTATCGAGATCGTCAGGCATCTGTTTGAGAATTGGCGAAGGCAAAAGGCGCGCTCCGGACATTCAGCATTTGGTATTCGGCATTTGGCACTTTCTTCATTTCCATCTCCTGCTTTCGACGACCTTGAGCGTGAGGAACAGGAACAGCCCCGTCAGGCTCAGGTAGTAAACCGCGTGCCGCGTGTCCACGGTGCCGCGTGTGAAGTCTTTCATGTGCTCGATCATCGAGACGTGCTGGAGCAGGGCGGATTGCCAGCCGGGCTTGGGCGGGATGATGAAGGTGAGGTAGCTCAGGAGGAAAAGGCCAAGGCCGATCACGATGGCGAGCATGGCGGCGATGATCTGGTTGCGCGTGAGCGAGGACGCGAAGCAGCCGAGCGAAATGTAGAGCGCGCCGAAGAGGAAGATGCCGATGAACGTGCCGCCCACCGCGCCAGTGTCCACCACCGAGAGGTCCACAGAGAAGCGCTTGAGCAGGAAGGGATACGCCAGCAGCGGCAGCCACGCGGACATGAAGAAGCACAGCGCACCGGTGAACTTCGCCAGCACCACCTGGAAATCTCCGACGGGCGCGGTCATGAGCGTCTCATAGGTGCCGGAGTATTTCTCCAGCGCGAAGGTGCGCATGGTGATGATGGGCGGCGCGAGCAGCAGCACGAGCCAGAAGAGGCCGTTGTTGAAGAACGCCTCGGTCACGGGCACGTCGAAAGGTTTGTTCACCAACGCCTGCAGCACGATGATGAAGCTCAGACCCAGCAGGAACTGCACGGCGGCGATGATGACGTAGCCGATCAGCGAGACGTAGCAGCTCCCGAGTTCGCGCCGGACGAGGGTGAGAAAGGGCTGCATGAGGTTGCTCTAGGCTTCGTCCTGTTCGCGCTTGGTCACGTGGACAAAAATGTCCTCCAGCGAATGCCGCGTCCGCGTCAACTCGCGGAGCTGCCAGCCACGGGCCTTGGCCAGCTCAAAAATTTGCGGCCGCAAGTCCACGCCGGCGCGGGGGGTGAGCGAGCAGCGGTGGAAGTTACCCTCGGCGGCGGCGATGTCGAAGTGCTCGATCTCAGCCATGTGCTCCCACGCCTCGCGCAAGTCGGGCACCGGCCCGGACAGCTCGGCGATGACTTGCTGGCCGGCGCTCATCTTGCGCTGCAACTCGTCCAACGTGCCGCTCTCCCGGATGGCTCCTTGATGGATGATGATGACGCGCGTGCAGGTCAGCTCAACCTCGGGCAACAGGTGCGAGGAGATGAAGACCGTGCGGTCCTTGCTCACGTCCTTGATGAGTTGGCGGACGGCGCGCGTGAGGTGGGCGTCGAGGTTCTTGGTCGGCTCGTCGAGGATGATTAACTCTGGCTCGTGCACGAGCGCGTCCGCGAGGCCGACGCGCTGCCGGTAGCCGCCGGAGAGCGTGCCGATGACCTTAGTCGCGACATCGCCGAGACCGCACTGCTCGGTGACGATGTCCACGCGCTCACGGCTGCGTCCGGCGCTCAAGCCCTTGAGCCGCGCGCGGAACTTGAGGTATTCGCGCACGCGCATTTCCACGTGCAGCGGGTTGCCCTCGGGCATGTAGCCGATGCGGCGGCGCACCTCATCCGCCTGAGTGAAGACATCGAAGCCCGCCACGCGCGCAGTGCCGGAGGTCGCGGGCATGAAACAGGAAAGCATCCGCATCGTGGTGGTCTTGCCCGCGCCGTTCTGACCGAGGAAGCCCACGATCTCGCCGCGCTGCACGGTGAAGGACAGGTCGCGCACGGCGGCCCGGCCGCCGTAGCGCTTGGTGAGGTTCTCGACCTCAATCATCGGGGTGGTGGGCGCGCTCATTTCAATTTCACCGGCACACTGCCTTCCCGGAAGCCGGCGAAGCTCCCGCGCTTGGGCGGCGCGATGACGTTCAGCCGTGCGGTGTCGCCGGACCGCTTCGCGTGCAACGCGCGGCCCAGTTCCACGAGGTCGCGCGCGGGCTGGTTGTCCACACCCCGGAGAACGAAGAAATTTTCCAGCTTGGCCTCGGCAGCGGGCGAATCCTTGTCCACGTCTGTCACCACGAATCCGCCGAAGAACGGAAAGCCCATCTTCGCCGCCAGCTCGCGGGTCAGCTCCTGCACGTGGAGCCCGAGCTTCTGCCGCACCAGCTCGGCGTTGAAGAAGTCGCGCTCCGGCGTGAGCCGCACGGACAAGGTTTGCTGCGCATTTGCGCGGCGAATCAGGAAGGACACCGGCTTGTCCGAACCTGCGGCGTTCAGCTCGCGCATGAAGTCGATGAAGTTGCGCGGGGTCTTGCCGGCGACTTGAAGAATGGTGTCGCCCACGCGCAAGCCGCCCTTGTTCGCCGGGCTGGCGAGCTCGACGGCGGTGACTTCGAGTAAGCTCGCGCCGGAGCGCACGCGCGCACCGAACCACAGCGCCTTCGTGCCCTCGGGCGTGAAGTAGCGCGAGAGCGATTCGTTGACGCGCTTGATGGGGATGGCGAAGCCGATGCCCTGCCCCTCGCGATAGACAGCGACGTTGAGGCCGATGAGTTCGCCTCGCAGATTGATCAGCGGGCCACCGGAGTTGCCGGGGTTGATGGCGGCGTCGGTTTGGAGCCAGTCCGCCACGTCGAGTTGGCTGTCCTCGCGCGCGGGGCGGCGGGACTTGGAGCTGAGGATGCCCTTGCTCACCGAGCCGCCGAGGCCGAAGGGATTGCCGAGGGTGACGACCGTTTCGCCGAGCAGGAGGTCGTCGTCTGCCGCGAAGCGGACCGGGGTGAACTTCTCGTTGCCCGGCGACTTGATGCGGAGCAGTGCCACGTCGGTCTTGGTCGCGCCCGTGACGCGTTCGGCTTCCAGCTCGCGGCCGTCCATGAGTTTGACCCAGATGCGGTTCGCTCCCTTAACGACGTGTTCGTTGGTCAGCACGTAGCCGCTTTCATCCATGATGACGCCGGAACCGACGCTGGAGGGGACTTCCTCCAGCTGCGGGCGCACGCGGTAGCCGAAGAACTCTGCGCGCCACCGGAAAAGCGGATCCGTGCTATCCACAACCGCGGTGGTCGCGATGTTGACGACGCTGGGCATGACGCGCTCGACGGCGGCGACGGTGGTGTCGCGGCGCACGTCAGCAGGCTGCGCGTGTGCGGCCAGCATCAGGACCGCAGCGCAGCCAGCCAAAGCGGTGCCCAGCGCGCGACGGCGCGAGTTCAACGATGGCTGGATGACGTTCATGCAGTTACTGACAGTGCGGCCCCCGGCTGGTTCAAACGGCAACCCTGCGACGGTCGAACGGATCGGGCGGAAGCTCGCGAGACTGTTTGCGAACGCCCGGGAGAAAGCAATGGAACAGGCGCGCGGATCTTCGCGCCCACAGGACACCCTTCCGCGAATTCCTGCGTCGGCTGCGGAAGTGGGCGTCCTCGCTCCAATCACTCACCCCGTGATCCGCCGGTAAATCTCGCCCTCGTTCATCGTCGCGCGCTCGGGTCGGCCTTTGTAGCTGTAAACGAGCTGCTCGTGGTTGATGCCAAGCAAATGGAGAATCGTCGCGTGCAGGTCGTGGACGTGCAGCCGGTCCTCGACGGCATGCAGGCCGAACTCATCCGTCGCGCCGATGACCTGGCCGCCCTTCACGCCGCCGCCGGCCATCCACATCGTGAAGCCCGTCGGATTGTGGTCGCGGCCGTTGCCTTTCTCGCTCATCGGCGTGCGGCCGAATTCGCCGCCCCAGATGACGAGGGTCGAGTCCAGAAGGCCGCGCGATTTCAAGTCCTTCAACAGCCCGGCGACCGGCTGGTCGGTCTCGCGGAAACGGTCGCCGTGGTTCTTTTCGATGCCGCTGTGCGCGTCCCACTTGCTGCCGGCGCCGCTGTAGAGCTGCACGAAGCGCACGCCGCGCTCGACGAGGCGGCGTGAGAGCAGGCACATGCGGCCAAACGGCGCGGCCACCGAGTCATCCATGCCGTAGAGCTTCTTCGTCGCTTCAGTTTCCTTCGCGAGGTCCACGGTCTCGGGGGCTTCGGCCTGCATGCGGAAGGCGAGTTCGTAGGCGGCGATGCGGGCGTCGAGCTCGGTTTGCTGCGGCCGCGCGGCCGCGTGCTGGCGGTTGACGGCGTTGAGGAAGTCGAGCTTGCCCCGCTGCTGCTCGTCGCTGACGCCCTCGGGTGTGTTGAGGTTTGCGATAGGCTCGTTGCCCGGAAGGATGCGGGTGCCTTGGTAGATGGCGGGCATGAAGCCGGCGCCCCAGTTGCGCGGACCGTTCACCACGGTGCCGTTGTTGTCCTGCATCGTGACGAAGGCGGGGAGGTTCTGGTTCACCGTGCCGAGGCCGTAGGTCACCCACGCGCCGAGCGAGGGGCGGCCCGCGAGGATGGAGCCGGTGTTCATCTGGCAGACGCCGTTGGAGTGGACGATCCCGTTGGCCCAGCACGAACGCAGAACCGCGATATCGTCGGCGGACTCGGCGACGTGCTTGCACCAGTCGGAAATCCATAGGCCGCTCTGGCCATGTTGCTTCCATTGGCGCTGGTCGGGGAAAATTGGCGAGTTGTATTCGCCCATCGCGGTGATGAGGCCCTTCGTGAAACTCGGTGGTAGTGGCTTGCCCGCGTGTTTCTTCAACGACTCCTTCGGATCGAATGTGTCGAGGTGCGAAGGCCCACCCTCCATAAACAGGAATATTACGCTCTTGGCCTTGGCTGCGTAGTGCGCGAGCCGGGGTGCGAGCGGCGATACGACTGGAGCCGTCGGCGCTGCAGCGAGTGGGTTTTCTGCAAGCAACGAACTCAGCGCGACTGCGCCGAAGCCAGCGCCGGTCTTGGTGAGGAAGTCGCGGCGCGACACCGCCCAGTCAACTTGGTTGCAGCCGTATTTCTTCATGGCACTTAGTCGATGTAGACAAACTCGTTCGCGTTCAGCAGCACGTGGCAGAAGTCGGCCATTGCGGCGGCGCGGCTGCTGGCGGTGGCTTTCGCGCCGGTGGGCTTGAGCTGGATGTCGTTGGCGTGCTTGGTGGCGTCCTTGAACGCGCTGGGCTTGGATTCAAACTGCCACAGTCCAACAGTCGCCTCAGTCACAGATGCCTCGGCCCCGAGCAGTAATTCCTCCTGCTTCAGAGCTCCGGTCGAGAAGCGCACGTCGTCGAGCATGCCGTCGAAGCCACCGCCCTTCCCGGCGCGACCACCAAGGTTGAGCGCGAGCGGATTCGTGAAACCGCCGGTGATTTTGTGCGGCACCTTGGCGACGGAGAGCGGTTCGTCGTCGTTGGACAAGTCCTTCACGTAGAAGAAGACTTCGCCGGGCGTCGTCGCGGTGGCGAGCTTCACGGTGGCGGCGACGGCGTAGGGTTTGGCGAGCGCGAGGACTTGGTCGGAGAAGATGGCGTCCTCGCCGAAGCTGCCGTCCTGCTTCACGCCCATGATTTGGAGCACGAGCGTGCGGGGCTTCCGGCGCGAGCCATCGCCGGTGAGCGCAAAACCCCAGCCGGGCTTCTTGGAATCACCGCTCCACTTCGCGGCGATGGTGCGGACGGCGGCGGTGGCGTCCACCGTGCGCGCGAGGATGTTCGCCTCAATGGTGAAGTCACCGGTCGGGAAGCTCGGGCTATCGGGCACGGCAAGCGCGTCACCGCCCATG
>SIBB01000154.1 GCA_009695395.1 Pedosphaera sp.
GAGGACCACTTGAGCAACACGGCAAAGCACGTCGCGCTCTTTCAAGCCTTCGGCGTGGAACCACCGAAGTATGCGCACATCCCGCTCATCCTCAACGCCGACGGCTCGAAGATGTCCAAGCGCGACGACGGCGCTGCGCTGACTTACTACATGGAGAACGGCTACGCGCCCGAGGCGGTGCTGAACTACCTCTGCCTCCTAGGCTGGTCGCCGAAGGACGGGCGCGAAGTCATCCCGGTGCAGGAACTCATCGCGAACTTCGACCTTCCGCAAATCCTCCGGAGCAACGCGCGCTTCGACCACGAGAAGCTCAAGTGGATGAACGGCGAATACCTCCGCGCGATGTCGCCGGATCGCTTCTACGAGCTAGCCGTCCACACCCTTGCCCGCGCCGGCGTGGACACGAACCGGTTTCCGACCGCCTACGTGCGGGCCGCGTTAGACACGTGCATGGGCAAGCTCCGCGTCTTCACCGAGCTGCTGGGCTACGGCGGATTCTACTTTACGGAGAAGGTGGAACTCGACGCCGACGCGAAGGCCGCGCTGACCAGCGAGGCCCGCGAGCGGCTGAAGAAGCTCCGTGACGCCTGCGGTGCGCTGGCGGACTTCACCGCCGTGAATCTGGAAGCCGCATTGAAGGAGACTGCGAAATCCCTCGGCGTGAAGAACGGCGTGCTGGTGCATCCCGCGCGCTTCGCCTGCACCGGCAAGCCCAGCGGCCCGAGTCTCTACCACTTGCTCGAAGTGCTCGGTCGCGACCGCGTGCTCGCGCGCATGGACGCAGCGCTGGCGAGTTGAGCCGCATTTGCAAAGTCCATGCACCCCGACGCCATCCAATACTACAACCGCTACACGCAACGCGTGGAGGCGGAGCAGATTTATGGCGAGGGTTTCCTGCGTTGGATATACGGCTCGCTGTCAGGTCGGCTGGCGCTGCATGCGGTGGCAAAGCGCGGGTTTTTCTCGCGCTGGTATGGCTGGCGCATGGACCGCGCCGCGAGCCGTGCGAAGGTCGCGCCGTTCATCCAGAACTTCCGCGTGGACCCCGGCGAGTTCGCCGATGCGCCAGAGTCGTTTCGCACGTTCAACGAGTTCTTTTATCGCAAGCTCAAGCCCGGCGCGCGCCTCATCGCAGGCGACGCGCGGACGGCGGTGTTCCCGGCGGACGGGCGACACCTCGGCTTCGCGGACGTGTCGCGTATGGAAGGCATCTTCGTGAAGGGCGCGGTTTTCAGCCTTGGCGAGTTGCTCCGTGACTGCGAGCTGGCCGAGCAGTTTCAGCGCGGCTCGATGGTGCTCTCGCGCCTTTGCCCGGTGGACTATCACCGCTACCACTTTCCCGTCGGCGGTCTCGCGACGGAGCCGCGCTTGGTGAACGGCTGGCTCTACTCCGTCAGCCCCATCGCGCTGCGGCGGAACATTCGCATCTTCACGGAGAACAAGCGGGCCATCACGCGCATCGAGTCGCCGGAGTTTGGCACGGTGCTGATGCTGGAGGTCGGGGCGACGAACGTGGGCAGCTTCGAATACACTTTCACTCCGAACACGCGCGTGGCGAAGGGCGCGGAGAAGGGTTACTTCAAGTTCGGCGGCTCCTCCACCATCACGCTCTTCGAGCCGGGCCGCGTGAAGCTGGATGCCGACCTCCTGGTGCACACGGCGGAGCGTCGCGAACTCTACGCGCGCATGGGCGACCGGTTGGGCGTGGCAGCGTGAGACTTGGTAGGGCCGACCTGCGGATGACCAGCAGGTCGTCCCTACCAAGACCCGCTGTTGACACCCGCGCGGCGAGTTGTTTCCGTTCGCGCGCCAAAACATGAGCAAACTGAAATTCAAAGTCGTGCCGGGTTCCGTGGTCGCGCCGCAGGGGTTCCTCGCCAGCGGAGTTTTCTGCGACATCAAACGTCTCGGCACCGGCAAGGGGTCGAACAAAGGCCAGAAGCGCGACCTCGCGCTCATCGTGTCCGAAGTGCCTGCGATCGTGGCGGGGATGTTTACGACGAACCAGATTTGTGCCGCTCCGGTGAAGGTCTGCGCCGAACGCGTGCAGGCCGGCACCGCACAGGCCATCGTGGTGAACTCCGGCAACGCCAACGCCTGCAACGGTAAGCGGGGCATGAAGGACGCACTGGCGATGACCGCGCTGGTGGCGAAGCAGCTTCACATCCCTGATGAACACATTCTCGTCGGCAGCACCGGGCGCATCGGCGTGACCCTGCCGATGGCGAACGTGCGCGAAGGGATTCTCGCCGGCGCGCAGTTGCTGGGGAATGAGGTGGCGTGCGCGGACGAAGCGGTCGAGGCCATCATGACCAGCGACACGCGGCCCAAGCAGATTGCCATCGAGTTCAAGCTGGGCGGCAAGACCGTGCGCATCGGCGGCATATGCAAGGGCGCGGGGATGATTCAGCCCGGCATGAGCGCGACCGGCGCACGCCCCGCCGCGCTGCCGCAGGGCCTGCACGCGACCATGCTGTGCTTCATCACGACCGACGCAGCCATCGAGGCAAAGGCACTCCACGCGTGTCTGCAAGAAGCGGTGGCGAACAGCTTTAACCGTATCACGGTGGACGGCGACATGAGCACGAACGACACGGTGTTAGTGCTGGCAAACGGGTTGGCGGGGAACGCAGAAGTCAGAAGTCAGAAGTCAGGAGTCAAAACCTTCCAAGCCGCCCTCAACCACGTGACGCTCGAACTTGCCAAGATGATCGTGCGTGACGGCGAGGGTGTGCATCGCGTCGTGACCGTGCGCGTCGCGGGCGCGAAGACGATTCAGGAGGCCGATGCCGCCGCGCGCGCGGTGGCGAACAGCGCGCTGGTGAAGACGAGTTGGCACGGCGGCGACCCGAACTGGGGCCGCATCATTGACGCGCTCGGCTACAGCGCCGCGACGGTGGTGGAGGATCGCGTGGACATTGGCTACAGCGCGCCGGGCAGCCGGAAGATTCTCTGGAGCCTCAAGTGCGGCCAGCCGACGAAGGCCACGTTCAAGGAACTCTGCACCGCCGCTGCGCCGAAGGAGTTTGACCTTCACATCCGCCTCAACCTCGGCAAGGCCGACGCCCTGATGTATGCCGCCGACCTCACCGAGGCTTACGTGGATTACAACAAGGGCGACGTGACGGACCCGACGACGCTGGGTGGCTGAGTTCGACTTGCTCAGCAAGGAGCTCAGAACGCCTTCATCGTCTCCAGCACGGCCTTGATGCGGGGCACTTCGTGCGTGCGGAAGAGGTCGGTCTTGCCCAGCGCAGCGAGCACGGCGAAGAACGGTTCGGCACTGCGGACTTCCTCACCGAAATACTCGAAGGCGTGCGGGAGCGCGTGGCAGGTGGGGAAGCCCAGCGTGCGCAAGCGGAAGGTGTTCAGGAAGGTCGTCATCTGGTGCCGCACACGGACGGTGCTGTCCTGCAAGTTGCGGTAGTAGAAGCCCAGGCCGGGGTCCACGAAGATTTTCTGCACGCCGCAGCGCGTCGCCGTCTCGATCTCGCGGGCGAAGAACTCATACATCGCGGGCACCGGGTCGGCGGTGAGATCGAAGTCGCCGACGGTGCGGACGTTCGCGCCTTGCACGTAGCAGAGGATGACCGCCGCGTCGTGCTCGGCGACGGCCCGATAGATCGTTTCGCCGCGCTCGGTGCCGGTGAGGTTGAGGACGTTGGCCCCGGCGGCGAGGCAGGCGCGGGCGACTTCGGGGTGATAGGTCTCGACCGAGACGAGCACACCGGCAGCGCGCAGTCCGCTCAAGACGGGGAGTAGTTTCGAGTTCTGCAACTCCGCGCCGACCAACTCTGTGTTGGACAGCGTGGACTCCGCGCCGATGTCCACGATAGCCGCGCCCTGTGCGGCGAGGACCTTGCCGCGCGCGATTGCGGCGTCGGCGGAAAGACAGACGCTTTCGCGATACCACGAGCCGGCGGAGAGGTTGACCACGCCCATGATGGCCGGTTCGGAGTTGAAACTGAACCCCTGTCCGCCAAGCGCAAACTCACGCACGCGAGCCTGCGCGGCAGGTCGGTTCTTCTCCAAAAGGCCGGCGAGGAATTCGAGCGTGAGCATCGGAAGAAAGGTTGGCTGGGTGCGACCCAATCGGCAATCAGAAGTGGTGCGCTCGGCGGGAGTCGAACCCACGACCGTCCGCTTAGAAGGCGGATGCTCTATCCAACTGAGCTACAAGCGCAACCTGTTTATTTAAAGCGTTTTAGAACTTTTTAAAAATGAAATTGGCGGGCTTTCGATACTACTTTTCTATACTTGGACTCCCAAAATAACAGTCCAAAGCACCGGAACGCGCGTCTTCCTCTCCATGGGAGAAAGCCCGCACTCCAAATGTAGTCCGTAACTTTGCATCCCCCAAATATTACGCGCGCTACCGAGTCAGCGGCAAGCTTGTATGGCGCAGTTGTCGTGTAACTTTCAAAAGGAGACTTCCGTGTGCGATCAAAAGGAGGCACTGGTTAGAAGACCGGACAGTGGAGCAGGACGATGGGTTTGGCCGCTGGGTCTGGGGCGTGGCGCAGATAGTAGATGTCGACGTCTGGGCGTGGGCAGCGTAAAACGACAATTACTCTTCCCCTTCCGTTGCCTCATTCCAAAATATTACCAAGATTGAGGGGCGATAAGAATCTACTTTTTCCTCTGTTGCTGCGCGTTGTTTCACGCGGTTGAGACACCTGCAACGGAGACGGTGGCCGCGATCTCGCCGGGGAGAATCTTTTCTTCCTTTCGCTTCCTTCGCTGGCGAATTCCAGCGGCAGTTACACCGTGGTGATCACCAACACGTTTGGCGCAGTGACGAGCGCGCCCGCCGTGCTCAACATCACGCCCGTGTTTGCCCCGGTCATCACGAACCAGCCGGTGAGCCTCACGTTGCTCGCCGGGTCGAACGCGACGTTCAGCGTAGGCTCCAGAGGCACCGCGCCGTTCAATTACCAGTGGGTCTGGGGCGGGGTCGCCCTGCCCAGCAACGATGCGCCGACGCTGACGGTCACGAACGCGACGCTGGCGGACGCGGGCAATTACTTCGTGCAGGTCTTCAACTCCGCCGGCCTGGCTAGCAGCGCCTCGGCCACGCTCACGGTCCACGCGCCCCCCGTGTTCGTCGTCCCGCCGCAGGACCGCACCGTGCTCCAGGTGGCGACGACGAACTTCACGGCCGAGGTCACTAGTGTGCCGGCCCCGGTGATCGCGTGGTTCAAGAACGGCGTGCGGCTGACCTACTCGGCTGGCTATACGGCGATCAACACGACGAACTTGATCGTGCTCGCGGCGCAGAGCGGCCAGGCGGGCAGCTATGTGGTGGTCGCCACGAACGTGGCCGGGGCCGTCACCAGCGCGCCAGTGACGCTCACGGTGTTGCTCACGCCAGCCATCACCCTGCAGCCAAGGAACGTGACGCCCACCCGAACGGACTATGCGGGCAACGTGCCGGTGACCTTGAACGTGGCTGCCACGGGCGCGGCTCCCTTGCATTACCAGTGGCACTTCAACGGCGGCGAGTTGCCCGGCCAGACCAACGCGGCGCTCGTGTTGACCAATATCGTGCGGCTGCACAACGGGCTGTATCAGGCGGTGGTGAGGAACGTCGCCGGCGCCGCCACGAGCAGCAACGCCCTCGTGCGGGTGTGGGTCTCGCAGCAGCCGATGATGGACGCCGAGCGGATTCTGCGCGACTTCGACCGAACGACCGTTTTTCTCGGCAGCAATCTCGGCGACGGCAGCTGCCATTCCACCAGGAACCTGCCCGTCCTGCTCGCCGCCGGCGGCTTCAAGCGCGGCCAGCATCTCCCGTTTGATCAGCAAAACCCGCCGCCATTGTGCAATCTTTACGTGTCCATGCTCCAACGCCTAGACATCGAGGCCGACAAGTTCGGAACGAGCACGGGGACGTTCACGGGATTGGAATTGAGCCGGGGGTGAAGTGTTATAAAACGCGCCGCAGCGTCGTGTCCTTCGCGTCCGTAGAGTGAGGTCACTCCCCGATCTGGCTGGTGTCTTGACACTGTGCCGTGTCTGGAAAAAAGATGCCTCGTGAACACACCCTCGGATTCGCCCTCGTCCCCACGTGAACTCCTGAAAAACTCCGGCCAGCTTGTCGCCTTGGGCGCACTCGCGGGCATCGCCCTGCCGCATGTCCACGCAGCCGGCAGCGATCAGGTCAACGTCGCCCTCATTGGCTGCGGCGGGCGCGGGGGCGGCGCGGCTTCCAATGCCATGCAGCAAAGCGGTCCGCCCAAGCTCGTCGCCATGGCGGATGTCTTCGATCACCGCTTGAAGGGCAGCTACGAGACTCTCAAACGCAAGCACAAGGACCAGGTGGACGTGCCGGACGACCGCAAGTTCATCGGCTTCGACGCCTACAAGGGCGCGATGGATTGCCTCAAGAAAGGCGACGTCGCCATTTTCACCACGCCGATGGCTTTCCGCTGGGTGCATTTCAAATACGCGATCGAGAAGGGCCTCAATGTCTTCATGGAAAAGCCGCTGACGGCGGACGGCCCGACCTCGCGCCGGATGCTCAAGCTGGCGGAGGAAGCCTCGGCGAAGAATCTCAAGGTGGGCGTCGGACTCAAATCGCGCCACAGCCGCGCGCTCCAGGAACTGCACAAGCGCATCCAGGATGGCGAAATCGGTGACATCACCCTGATGCGCGGCTACCGGATGCAGGGACCGATTGGCTCGGCCTACTCAACAAAATGGCCTGGCCAGCCGAGCGAGTTGATGTGGCAGATCTCGCGCTTCCACAGCTTCCTTTGGGCCAGCGGCGGCGGCTTCAGCGACTTCAACATCCACCACATTGACCACCTCTGCTGGATGAAGAACGCATGGCCGGTGAAGGCGCAGGGCGTCGGCGCGCGCCACTACCGGACCAATCCCGACGGCGCGCCCTATGTGGATCAGAACTTCGATTCCTACTCGGTGGAATACACCTTCGCCGACGGAGCGAAGATGATCATGGACGGCCGCGGCATGGTGGGCGCGGCGCCCATTTACTCGAGCTACGCGCACGGCACCAAGGGCATGGCGATCGTTTCCAAGCAGGGCGATTGCGGACGCCCCTCGAGCACGTATCGGACGCAGAATCCGACCAGTGAAAACCTGATCTGGCAGTCCAAGGACAACAAGGACGGCCCGGACGACCCGTTCCTCAACGAATGGGCCGCGCTGATGGATGCCATCCGCAATGACAAGCCGTTCAACGAGGCTCCCTCGGGCGTTTACGCCAGCATCGCCACTTCCCTCGGTCGCTACGCCGCGCACACGGGGCAGGAAGTGACCTTCGAGGAATTCCTCAACCACGAGCACGAGTATGCGCCCAACGTGGACAAGCTCACGTTCGACAGCCCAGCACCTGTGCAGGCGGACAAGGACGGGAAGTATCCCATCCCCCAGCCGGGCATCAAAAAGAACCGCGAGTATTGAGCTTCCATTGGAAGCGACGGCAGCGCTGGGTCCGAGGCAGCGTCCGGGTGCGGCAGTGCAGCGGATTTTCGTGCTGGCTGACAGGGGCAGTAAACTCCGCGTAGGCTCGGCCCATGAATGAACCGCGATTACTCCGCTGTGTGGCGACTGCCCGCCTGATACTGCCGAGCCTCCTGCTGTGCCTCGGTCAGGTGGCGATTCCATCCGCGTCCAGTGCCGAACCGCAGACTGTCAAGAATGTCGCTTACAAGGGCGAGGCGACGCTCACCGAGTATGAGCAGCAGCGCTGCCGGCTCGATCTTTACCTGCCCGCGGAACAACCCGCATTCGCGACGCTTGTCTGGTTCCACGGCGGCGGCATGACCGGCGGCACGAAG
>SIBB01000155.1 GCA_009695395.1 Pedosphaera sp.
GTCTGCGCCTTCCCCGAACTTTGAACCTTGAACTTTGAACTCTGAACTTCGGCGCAAGGCCCCACGATGATGTCGAGCACGTTGGTCTTCGCGTTCAAGTCCACCTTCGTCACGCGCTGGCCGAGGACGTTGGCGACGTAGAGGTGTTGAGCGTCGCCGGTGAGCGCGAGGCCGGCGGGGATGCCGCGCTCGGCGACGTTGCGCAGGCGAATCTCCTGTTCCTTGCCGAGCGTTCCGGCCTTCGCGTCGAAGTCGAAACAGCGCACGACCTCGCTGCCTGCGCCGCTGGCGTAGAGGCGCTTGCCATCGCGGGAAAACTCGATGCCGTAGAACGTCTCCTCGACCTTCGTGCGGTTCAGCACCGTCGCCTTGGCGATGTCCACGACGGCAATCTCGTGCGCGCTGTAGCCCGCGTGCAGCACGACGGCGAGTTTGCCATCGGGATGCAGCGCGATGTTGACCGGGAAGTCCGCGAGGTCCACCTGCACGCCAGCGGGGTGGAGCGACCACATGTTGGGCAGGAGGACGGAGCCGTCGGATTGCTTGCCGGGCCAGCGGACGGATGGGGAGTTGGGCGCTGCGGCAGGGGCGGCCAGAGCAATGACCAAGACGGCAAGGCTGGTCAACGAGCGAGGAGACAAGAGCATGGCGGCCCTTATGCCATGCCCTAGCGGGCGGGTAAATGCCGAAGGCGACGGTTAGAAACCAAGATTCACATTGCCACCCACAGCGTCACCTGCCGCGGTGAGGCGGACGAAGAACTTGGGCTGAACGCCGTAGGTCCACATCGGTGGCGTGGGCGCGGTCAGCTTGCTGTCGCCGATTGGACCAAGGTCAGCGGGAGGAGTCGCCGCGCCGGGGATCGGCTTGGCCATTTTCACAAACTCGGCGTGTCCGTCGGCAAGCGAGAGATTCGCTCCGAGGTTGTGCCGCGTCATGCTCAATGCATACCGAGCTCCGGTCGAACCCACGGCACCATTGTAGTTGGCCCGGACGAATTCAAAGTCCCGCGCACGCCAGTTGAAGTTGTTGGCTTGGCGAGAATCCTCGGTTGTGACGATGTATTCGGTCGGCGAGGGGACCTGCGAAGTTCGCAAGGCGGTGGTGCTGGGCCGGATGATGTGGGCATTGACCACGTAGTCCAGGTTGTAGGGGAGATCCACGTAGCGTGTTCCGCTGTCAAAGTGCCCCGCACACTTGTAGAGGTTGGTGTTGTTGCCGAGGTAGGGCAGCAGAAGCTTGAACCACATCAGCGGGTCGGTGTTTAGCGGCGCGTTGGCGGCGAAATTGCCGGCCACGTAGCGGTCATCGTAATCCCCGGCATACACTAAGAACGCGAGACTCATCTGCTTTTGGTTGTTCAAGCAGGAGATGGCGTGGGCCTTTGCCTTCGCCTTGGACAGCGCCGGCAGGAGCATCCCCGCCAAAATTGCGATGATGGCGATGACGACGAGCAACTCAATTAGCGTGAAGGCAGATACTCGGGGGGGGCGTAAGATTTCATTTTCTATGGTCATGTTATGGCTTTTTATGCCGACGGGGTGCGGGGGAAAACATTCACCTCTCCACGCCTCGATGCTATTTACACCCGCCCCTTCACCAGCGACTCCACCACCGCCGGGTCCGCCAGCGTGCTGATGTCGCCGAGGTTGTCCAACTCGTTCTCGGCGATCTTGCGTAGGATGCGGCGCATGATTTTGCCGGAGCGCGTCTTGGGCAGGCCTTCGGTGAACTGGATTTTCTCCGGGCTCGCGTGCGGGCCGAGGATGTCGCGGACCTTGAGGTTGATTTCCTTCTTCACCGCGTCGCTGGGCGTCTGGCCGGTGCGCAGCGTGACGAAGGCGTAGATGGCCTGGCCCTTGATGTCGTGCGGGAAGCCGACCACTGCGGCCTCGGCCACGGACGGGTGCGCGCCGATCGCGCCCTCGACCTCCGCCGTGCCGATGTTGTGGCCGGAGACGATGAGGATGTCGTCCACGCGGCCGGTGATCCAATAGTAGCCGTCCTTGTCGCGCCACGCGCCGTCGCCGGTGAAATACTTGCCGGGGAAACGCTTGAAGTAAGTGTCCACGAAGCGCTGGTGGTCGCCGAAGACGGTGCGCATCTGGCCGGGCCAGCTGGGCTTGAGGCAGAGGTTGCCGCGCACGTCGTTGCCGAGGAGTTCGTTGCCTTGGTCGTCCACGATGGCGGGCTGCACGCCGGGCAGCGGGAACGTGGCGGAGCCGGGCTTCGTCGGTGTCGCGCCGGGCAGCGGCGTGATGAGAATGCCGCCGGTCTCGGTCTGCCACCAGGTGTCCACGACGGGGGAGCGTTCCTTGCCGATGACTTTGAAATACCAGTTCCACTCCGGCTCCTTGATGGGTTCACCCACCGTGCCGAGGAGGCGAAGGGAGCTGAGGTCGTGAGCGTTGGGCCAGGTGTCGCCTTCCTTCATCAGCGCGCGCAACGCGGTCGGTGCGGTGTAGAAGAGGTTGACCTTGTGTTTGGCGATGACCTGCCAGAAGCGCCCGTAGTCCGGGTAGTTCGGCACGCCTTCGAACATCACGACGGTCGCGCGGTTTGCGAGCGGGCCGTAGATGAGATAGGAGTGGCCGGTGATCCAGCCCACGTCCGCCGTGCACCAGAAGACGTCGCCGGGCTGGTAATCGAAGACGTAGTGATGCGTGTAAGCCGCGTAGGTCAGATAGCCGCCGGTGGTGTGGAGCACGCCCTTGGGTTTCCCGGTGGAACCGCTGGTGTAGAGGATGAAGAGCGGGTCTTCCGCGTCCATGACCTCGGGTGCGCAGACTGGCGAGGTGGCTGCGAGCGCGTCGTGCCACCAGACATCGCGGCCCGGCTGCATCTCGACGGGCGCGCCGGTGCGGCGGACGACGAGCATCTTTGCGACGGAAGGCGTCTTCGGCGCCGCTTTGTCGGCGTTGGCCTTCATCGGGATGTCGTGCTTGGTGCCGCGCACGCCGGTGTCTTGCGTGATGATAGCCTTGCACAAGGAGTCGTTGATGCGAGTGACGAGCGAGTCCGCCGAGAACGCGCCAAAGACGACCGAGTGCACCGCGCCGATGCGCGCGCAGGCGAGCACCGCGACGGCGAGTTCGGGAATCATCTGCATGTAGATGCACACGCGGTCGCCCTTGCGCACGCCGAGAGCCTTGAGCGCATTGGCCGCGCGCTGGACTTGGTCGTAGAGGTCGCAGTAGCTGATGCGGCGCGTCTCGCTTGGGTCGTTGCCTTCCCAGATGAAGGCCGTGACGTCGCCGTGGCCGGCGGCAACGTGGCGGTCCACGCAATTGTAAGAAGCGTTGAGCTTTCCCCCGAGATACCACTGGATGCTGACGGGCTCCTGATAGTTGACGGCGGAGACTTGGTTCCACTTCTGAACCCAGTGGAGCCGGTTCGCCTGCTCTGTCCAGAAGCCATCCGGATCTTTCAGCGAGCGGTCGTAGAGAGCACGGTATTCGTCGAGCGACTTGACGTGCGCGCGCGCGGAGACGTCCGGGTGCGGATGGAAAACTGCGGCGGGAACAAGATTCTGGCTCATGCGTGTGTGGCGAAAAGTGTGCGCATCTTAGGAACGAGCCGCGACGCGTCAACCTGCGAAAGCGCGGGCGAAGGCGTCACTCGCCTGGCGCGTCCTCGTTGGCAACCTTGGCGCCGTTCTCGAAGCGGGTGTAGCCCTTGAGGAAGGTGAGATGCACGTCACCGGTCGGGCCGTTGCGCTGCTTGGCGATGAGGAGGTTCACCGGCACGGCATCGTAGCTGGCCTGCTCGGAGGGTTCCCCCTCATCTTCCTTGCCGAGCTTGGGCTTGTAGAGCAGGCCCACGAGGTCGGCGTCCTGCTCGATGGAGCCGGATTCACGCAGGTCGGAGAGCTTGGGCTTCGCGCCGAAATCACGCTTCTCCAGTTCGCGGTTGAGCTGGGCCAGCACGATGATGGGGACCTTGAGTTCCTTGGCGAGCGCCTTGATACCCGAGGAGATGTCGGCGATTTCCTGCTGGCGGTTCTCCGCGCGCTTGGCGGTGCTGCGCAGGAGCTGGAGGTAATCAATGACGAAGAGCTTGATGCCGTGCTGCTGGTGCATCCGGCGGGCCTTCGCGCGGAGCTGGAGGATACTCAGGCTCGCGGTGTCATCAATGTAGAGCGGCGAGCCGGCCATCTTGCCAGCGACGGCGGTGATCTTTGGAAAATCGCGCTCGGCGAGGAAACCTCCGCGGATGTCCCGCAGGTTCACACGCGCGCGGGAGCAGAGCATGCGCTGCACCAGCGAGTCGGCGGACATCTCCAGGCTGAACACGCCGACGGGCAACTTCTCATCCATGGCCACGTGCTCGGCGATGTTCATGGCCAGCGAGGTCTTGCCCATCGAAGGCCGCGCTGCGATGACGATCATCTCGCCGGGATTGAAGCCGTTGGTCATCTTGTCGAGATCAGTGAAGCCGGACGGAATGCCGGTGGTCTGGCCCTGCCGCGCGTGCAGGTCTTCGATCTGGGAGATGGCCTTGCGGACGAGATCCTTGATCACCAAGCTGACGGTCTCCTCGCGTTCCTCGCTGATGTGCAGGACTTCCTTCTCCACTTCGTCGAGCAGGGATTCGACATCGCCCTGCTGCTCCTCGTCGTAGATGCGGCCGATGACGTTGGAGCAGGTCGAGATCATCCGCCGCAGCAGGTGCTTCTCGACGACGATGTCCGCGTAGAAAGGGAGGTTCGCGGGCGAGGGCGTGGCGTCCACGAGCGCGGTGAGGTAGGCCACGCCGCCGATGGAGTCGAGTTGGCCCTTGTCCTTGAGCCGCTGCCGCAGGGTGATGAGATCGATCGGCTCCTTCGCGTCATACATCGTCACGAGCGTTTCGTAGAGCGACTGATGGCGGAGGTCGTAAAAGGCGGCAGCGGCCCCCGCGTGCGGGCTGGGCGCGGGGGCATCGAAGCGATTGCTCTTCGCGGTGTCAGAGGCATCGCGGCGCGATTTGAATTTCTCGATGCAGGTGCCGATGGCGATGTTGGGATCGAGCAGCATGCAGCCCAGCACGCCCTGCTCCGCCTCGATGGAGTGCGGCGGCAGGCGGTCCACCTTCGCGAGGTCGATGGCCGCGTCCTTCCGGCGGCGCGTGCGCTTCAGGTCGGGGGGCGCGGACGACGGCTCGGCGGGCAGGTCAACGGAATCAATCACGTGCAGAGCAGAAGGGAATTTTCCTGCCCAAGCAAATCGGAACCGGGAAACTTATTGGCAGCCTGTTCACAAGCGGGAGGCGTGGGAGTTGACTGTAGGGGATTCCCCGTCCCGAAAATCCGATTGTCACGCTCTGGCCCGCTGTTACATTCCCCCGCCATTGCAGACCGGCAACCGCTGTTGATATGTCAAACAACCCTGGCCAAACGGGCGACGACGAGTGGGTGAAAAACTCGGCCCTCTACCGTGAGTTCCTCGCCGAACGCGAGGAGATCATGAAGCACAAGTGGATCGAGTCCGAGAAAGCCCAGCACGATGTCGGCTTCGAGCGCGCCCTCACCGATTGGATCGTCAAGCACCGCGGCAAGTGGCGCAAGACTCGGCACACGCAGCAGGGTCAGCAATAATTCCCCGGACGGTCCCGCTCCTCCGTCATGCCTGATTCGCTCCTCCTCGACGCCGCTGCCTTGTCCCGCGCCCTCACGCGCATCGCACACGAAATCGTCGAACTCAACGACTCCGGAGCGGACGTTGTCGTAGTCGGCGTGCAGACGGGCGGCGTGCATCTCGCCCATCGGCTCGCCAAAACCCTCGCCGACCTCTGGAGCCACGCCGTCCCCACCGGCTCGCTCGACGTGAACATGCACCGCGACGACCTCGCCAATCACCTCGCGCCCACCGTCCATCCCACGCAGATGCCCGGCGACATCTCGGGCAAGACCGTCGTGCTCGTGGACGACGTGCTCTTCAGCGGGCGCACCACGCGCGCGGCACTGGACGCGCTCAACGACTTCGGACGCCCCCGTCGCGTGCAGCTTGCTGTGCTCATTGACCGCGGCCACCGCGAGCTGCCCATCAAGGCGGACTTCGTCGGCAAGACAATCCAGACCCGCGCCAACGAGCGCGTGAACGTGAAGCTGCAGGAAGCCGACGGCGAAGACGGCGTGTGGCTGGTGAAGAACGGTTCGGCGGGCTGACACCCTTGCTGCCCGTAGGAGCGCGGCGTTCATGAACTGCTTGGCTGCTTGTGCCGCGCTTGACAGCGACGAATCAGGGCGGCACGTTGTCTTCTACCTAGCCTCGCAACAAAAATGAAATCCCGTTTCTACCGCACTCGTGACCAACTTGCTTTCACGCTGATCGAACTGCTAGTTGTCATCGCGATCATCGCCATCCTGGCGGGGATGCTCCTGCCCGCGTTGAGCAAGGCCAAGGAGAAGGCCAAAGGGATCCAGTCACTCAATAACCTCAAGCAACTGGGGCTTGGTGTGAGACTTTACATCACCACGTATGACGACAAGGTTATGCCTTATTACGCGGGAGCCCTCAGCAGCCAGACTTTTTGGATTCCGCTGCTCCGGTCCAACTATGCCCAGGCTGACAAGTCGTGGATTTGTCCCAACACCCGCGCCGGCACACTCGGCTTCGCGATTGACCCGGCGAACAATCCGGTCCCGGCCTTCGCCGCGTGGTATGGAAACGCGGCGAGCTTCATCGGTGGGACGACCGGGAGTTATTGCCTGAACGGCTGGCTACAGGCACGGGTGGATGTGGGAACGACGACGCCATATTTCCAAGGGAATTACTTCAAGAACATCGAACAGGACCGTCCGTCCGACATCCCAATCCTCGCCGACTCACCGTGGGTTGACGCGTGGCCTGACCAAAATCAGCGAGTCCCGCCCGACTTGCTCAGGGGCGACAATGCCAACAACGGCGGCATGGGCCGGTTGGCAATCCTGCGGCACGGGAGGAGTTTGAACGCGACCTTCGGGGATGGGAGTGCCCAGCAACCCAAACTCGAAACCCTTTGGAAGATGCGGTGGCACGAAAACTTCGTGTCAACCAATGTGGTCGTGCCCTGAGCCGCGCTATTTCACGAGGCGCACCTGTTTGTTCTTGGCGTCGATCTCGTAGCGCATTCCGGCGGGGGCCGCGGGCACTGCGGAGATCAACCGGGCCGAGACCAGTTCCTGCAAGTTTGTCGGCACACGCTTGTTCATCCCCACAAATTGCTGCACCGCGAAAGTCATCATCTCCACGCTCGCATGCGCGGCGGAACCAGCCACAGGGTCCGCCACTTGGACGGACGCGCCAGTCTCCGCAGACACCACAGTTTTTGTCGGCGGCGGCGCCTCGGTTGAAACCGGCGCGGCGACAGCCGGCGCGGGTTGCTTGCGGCACGCGGACGCGGTGAGGGCCAGCACGGTGCAGGCGAGGAGGACGTTGAATTTCATGCGCCAGTCTAGGGGGCTGCAGTGCGGCAGGCGCAAGCTGATTTTGTAGCGGCTTTCCGCCACCTGCCACCCGCGCCGCAACTTCCCGCTTCCCTTCCCGCCTCCCTTTGCCAAGCTCGCCGCCACTATGACCCGATGGTTCACCTCTCTGCTGGCGCTGGCGTGCGCCGCTATCACCTCCCTTTCCTCAGCCGCGCCCTTCGAGTTGAAGGACGGCGACCGCGTGGTGTTCCTCGGCGATACGCTCATTGAGCGCGAGCAGCACTACGGGTGGATCGAGCTGATGCTCACCACGCGCTTCCCGGACCGCAACGTCACCTTCCGCAACCTCGGCTGGAGCGCGGACCTGCCCAATGGCGAATCGCGCCTCGGCCTCTCGCTCGCGCAAGC
>SIBB01000156.1 GCA_009695395.1 Pedosphaera sp.
AACTGGAGTCGCACGACATCGTCATCCGCCACCTGCGCTTCCGGCGCGGCGAGACCTGGGTGGGCGACCGCAACGACTCCATCGGCGGCAACCCGACCGGCAATATCATGATTGACCACGTCTCCGCGAGTTGGGGCCTCGACGAGAACATGTCCATGTATCGCCACATGTATCAGCCGCCCGACGGCAGCAAGGAGCTGAAACTTCCGACTGTCAACATCACCATCCAAAACTCCATCTTCAGCGAAGGCTTGAACACGTATCACCACGCGTTCGGCAGCACGATTGGTGGGCTGAACAGCACCTTCCATCATAACCTTTGGGCCTGTAACACCGGCCGCAATCCCAGCGTGGGCATGTATGGCGACTTCACCTTCGCCAACAACGTTCTCTTCAACTGGGTCCACCGCACCGTGGACGGCGGCGACCACCGCAGCGAGTTCAACATCATCAACAACTACCTCAAGCCCGGCCCCGCCACACCGCGCGGCCAGCCCATTGCCTATCGCCTGCTCAAGCCCGAGTCCGAGCGCAGCAAGACAGTTTTCGACAACTTCGGCAAAGCCTACGTCACCGGAAACGTGGTCGAGGGCAACGACCGCGTGACAAAGGACAACTGGGACGGCGGCGTTCAACCCGGCTCGAAAGCCCCCGTCGCCGAAGTGCTGCCGAGCATTCGCCTCGCGAAACCCCTTGCGCACGCGCCGCTGCAAATCCAGCCCGCGCAAGACGCCTTCGCCACCGTCCTCGCGAACGCCGGTGCCACCTTGCCCAAGCGCGACGCGGTGGATGAACGCATCGTCCGCACCGTCCGCACCGGCCAAGTGACGGCTAAGCCGGGCGACCTTTCTACGTTGGAAACGGACTTGGCCCGCTACGGCTACCAGAAGAACACCGTCGCCGAGCTCACCCGGCTCATCCCGCTCGGCATTATCACGCACCCCTCGCAAGTCGGCGGCCACTCCGATTACAAAGGCACGCCGCGCAAAGACTCCGACCACAATGGCCTGCCCGACGACTGGGAGACGAAACACTTCGGCCTCACCGGCGTGGACCCAAACGCCGACGCCGACGCCGACGGCTACACGAACATCGAGGAGTTCCTCAACGGCACCGACCCCCGCCGCGCCGTGGACTACACGAAGCTCGCGAACAACGTGGATGCGCGGACGCGCGCGCCGCAGCCGAAGTGAACTCCCCCCTCTGTGTCCGTCCCGCCTCTGCGGTGCTCCGCAGTCTGATTGCACCGCAGGGCCGGGACGGACGCAGAGATTCATTGAAGAGCAGCCCCGCTCTCCATCGGTTCCATGCGTCCCATCCGTCGCATCATCTCCTTCTCGCGCTCCTGCTTTTCGCCACCACCGCTTGCGCCGCCGACTTCCTCCTCCCCGCCGCCCCGCTCCGCTCCGACCTCGCCCGCTTCAACGCCCTCGACACCGAGGCCGTCACAAATCACATCCCGAACGCCGCCGCCGCCGACTTCCTCGCTGCGAATGCCCCGCGCTTCGACTGCCCCGACCGCGAGTTGGTCGAGATTTGGCACTTCCGCTGGTGGACCTTCCGCAAGCACCTCAAGCACACGCCCGACGGCTTTGTCGTCACCGAGTTCCTCACGCCCGTGAAGCACGCGGGCGCGCACAACACCATCAGTTGCGCCACCGGCTTCCACCTCGCCGAGGGCCGCTGGCTGCGCGCCCCGCGCTTCCTCGACGACTACACGCGCTTCTGGCTGCGCAGCGCGAACGGCAAGCCCCAGCCGCACTTCCACAAGTTCAGCAGTTGGTTCGCCGCCGCCGTGTGGGACCGCGCGTGCGTCACCGGCGACTTCGCGTTCGCTCTCGGCCTGCTCGACGACCTCGTCGCCGACTACCGCGTCTGGGAAGCCGAGCGCCGCCGTCCCGACGGACTCTTCTGGCAGCACGATGTGAAGGACGGCATGGAGGAATCCATCTCCGGCTCGCGCACCGCCCAGCAACCGCGCCCGACCATCAACAGCTACATGACCGCCAACGCCCGCGCCCTCGCCGCGATGGCCACGCACGCGGGCCGCGCCGACTTGGCGAAAGAGTTCTCCGCCAAAGCCGACGAGCTTCACCGCCTCACGCTGGCCAAGCTGTGGGACAACGAGGCGAAGTTCTTCAAAGTCCGCCTCGCCGCCGCCGGCCCCGTAGCGCAGGCTTCCAAGTCTTCTGTCTCGCCGATTTCCAAACCGGCAGCAGCCACGACCGCATCACCCACTTCCCCTTCGCCGAGGGCTTCCCTCTCATTAGCACCCGGCTTCAGCCGGCTGTCCGCCGCGCGCGCCGGGGAAACCGTTTCAACGGTTTTCCCTCCGCAGCCCACCTTCTCCCCCGCCCGCGAAGCCATCGGCTACGTCCCGTGGATGTTCCACCTGCCCGACTCGCGCCACGCCGATGCCTGGCTTCAGTTCACCGACCCCGCCGGCTTCCGCGCCCCCTTCGGCCTCACCACCGCCGAGCGACGCCACCCCGCCTTCCGCACCCACGGCACTGGAAAGTGCGAATGGGACGGCCCCGTCTGGCCCTTCGCGACTTCGCAAACCCTCCTCGCACTGGCGAACTTCCTCCGTTCCGAAGGCGCGCGGACGCCCACGTCCGCAGCCGCAGCCGTCCCGCAAACAACTGCTGCGGACGTAGGCGTCCGCGCTCCAATACTGCCCACCCGCGCCGACTACCTCACCGCCCTCCTCACCTACACCCGCAGCCACCGCATGAACGGCCAGCCCTACCTCGGCGAATACCACGACGAAACCACCGGTGCCTGGCTCAAGGGCAACCACGAGCGCAGCCGCCATTACAACCACTCCCTCTTCGCCGACATCGTCATCACCGGCCTCGTCGGCCTCACGCCGCGCGCCGACGACACGGTCGAAATCCACCCGCTCCTCCCCGACGGCGCGTGGGATTGGTTCGCACTCGACGCCATCCCCTACCACGGCCGCACGCTCACGATTCTCTGGGACAAGACCGGCGCGCATTACAGAAAGGGCGCTGGCCTCCGCGTCTTCGCCGATGGCAAACTCCTCGCCACAACCAACCGCCTCACCCGCATGACCGCCACGTTGCCCTCCAAATGAACCGCCGCCAACCGGAGCGCGGACGCCCATGTCCGCAGTCGGGCGTGCCCAACCCCGCCCTCGCAGAACACACCGAGCCAGCACCCCAACGTGGTGCCGGAATACAGCCCAGGGTTGGCGCAGCGCAGCGGAGCCTACCCTGGGTTAAGGACCAAATGGATTTGTGTCCTGAAGGGGCACCGGAGCTTGGTATGGCGAAGCACGGTTCCGCCGCCCCTTCAGGGCGGAAGCCTTCTTCCGCGACGGCTACCCAAGGTAGCGCAGCGCGCAACCCTGGGCTCTATTCCAGTGCCCCGGTGGGGCACAACGAACACCGGGAGACTGCCGTTGTGAGCACGCTCCATCTGCTTTTCCCGTCCGACATTTCCCGCTCGGCACTTCAAGCGAGAGACTCCTCACGTCGTCGCCTACGCCCATTTCAGTTCTCCCCATTCGCTTGCCCCCACTCGATTGCCCTCCTCTTCGCCCCTCTGCGTCTGTCCCGGCTCTGCCGTGCAAATGGCATTTCTTCCACCGCAGAGGCGGGACGGACGCAGAGAAGTTTGGCGCAGAGAATCATCCTGCTTCTCTGCCTCCTCTTCACTCACTCCGCCCTCGCCGCTCCCAAGCCCCTGCCCATCATCTCCCTCGCCCCCGACGGCAAGCTCACCTACGACCTCGACCAGCGCGGCAACCGCCCGCCCGACTTCTCCACCTGCGGCTACGCTGGCCAAGACCGCCCCATCCCCGACGCCCCCATCCGCCTCGTCATCGCGGCGCAACCCGGCGATGCCACCGCCCGCATCCAGCGTGCGATTGACCACGTCGCCACGCTCGCGCCCGACACGAACGGCCTGCGCGGCGCCATCCTCCTGCTGAAAGGCCGCCACGAAATCCACGGCGCGCTGCACCTGCGCGCGAGCGGCATCGTGTTGCGTGGCCAAGGCCCGACCGCGAACGGCACCGTGCTCATCGCCGCCGGTCTCGACCGCCGCACGCTCATTCAAATCGCCGGCCTCCCCGACCGCACCACGAGGCCCATCGGTCCCATCCAACCCATTCAACTCCTTCAGCCCATTGGAGGAATCGCGGACCCACTCGTGTCCGTCGGCAGCACCACGCTCCGCCTCCCCACCGCCACCGGCCTCGCCCCCGGCACGCGCCTCCTCATCACCCGCCCCAGCACGAAGGAATGGATTGCCCGCCTCGGCATGACCGACTTCGGCGGCGGCGACGGCGACTGGCGGCTAACCTGGCGACCCGGCACCCGCGATCTAATCTGGGACCGCACCATTACGAGCATCAGCGGCGACCGCGTCACGCTTGACGCCCCCATCACCACCGCCCTCGAAACCGAGTTCGGCGGCGGCACCGTCGCGACCTACTCTTGGCCCGGTCGCGTGGAAAACATCGGCATCGAAAACCTCCGCCTCGAATCCGCGCACGACCCGAAGAACGCGAAGGACGAGAACCATTCATGGTTTGCCATCACGATGGAGCACGCGCGCGACGCGTGGGTCCGCCAAGTCACGTTCCAGCACTTCGCCGGTTCCGCCGTCGCGCTCTTCGAGAGCACCTCGCGCGTGACGGTGCAGGATTGCCTTTCACTCGCGCCCGTGTCTGAGGACGCCGGCGGTCGTCGCAACACCTTCTTTACCGCCGGCCAGCAAACGCTCTTCCTCCGCTGCTGGGCCGAGCGCGGGCGGCACGACTTCGCGGTCGGCCACTGCGCCGCTGGCCCGAACGCCTTTGTGCAATGCGAGTCGTCGCAGCCCACGCGCGACAGCGGGGCCATCGAGAGTTGGGCCAGCGGCACGCTCTTCGACAGCGTGTCGGTGGACGGCAACAACCTGAGCTTCGCCAATCGCGGCAGCGCCGGGCAGGGCGCGGGCTGGTCCGCCGCGAACTCCGTCTTCTGGAATTGCACCGCTGCGCTCATCCGCTGCGCGAACCCGCCCGTCGCGCAGAACTGGGCTTTCGGCAGTTGGTCCGAGTTCGAGGGCGACGGCGTGTGGCGCAGCTCGAACGAGTTTGCCAAGCCGGAGAGTTTGTTCGCCGCTCAACTCAAAGACCGCCTCGGCCCCGCCGCCGTCGCGCGCCTGGAACTCTTCCTGCGCGGCTCCGGCGATTCGAGCACCAACCCCTCGCTCGAACTCGCCGTCCGCCTCACCGTCGCCGCCCGCGGAACCTTCCCGCAGTTGAAGGACTACATCGCGAACGCCCCGCAGCGCGCGCCCATCCCGAGCGAGCCGGGCAACGCGAAGCGCATCGAAGACCTGCCCCTCTCATTAGCACCCGGCTTCAGCCGGGTGTCCCCGTCCGCCGGAGCGCGAGAAACCATTTCAACGGTTTCGCCGAGGGGGGAAGCCGTTAAAACGGCTCCACACGTCGCGCCGCTCAACACCGGGCTGAAGCCCGGTGCTAATGAGATAACGGCTACGAGCGCTGCCGTTGCAGACGCGACCGCCGCCGCACTCCCCCCCCATTCCCCATTCCCCATTCCCCATCCCCTCCGCCTTTCCGTGACCAACGGCTGGTTCGTCTGCGACGGCAAACTCCTTATCGGACAGACCGCCGAAGTCGCGTGGTGGCGCGGCAACGCGCGCGTCGCCGAGGCCACGAACTTCGGCACTGCCCTCACGCGCTTCGTCCCCGGTCGCCCCGGCCCCGGCTTCACCGACGACCTGCCGCAGCTCGCCGACACGATGGCCCGCAGCGCCGTCGCCGCGCTCAACCACAACTACGGTCTCTGGTATGACCGCCGCCGCGACGACCACCAACGCGTCCGCCGCGCGACCGGTGATGTCTGGCCACCCTTCTACGAGCAGCCCTTCGCCCGCACCGGCAGCGGCACCGCGTGGGACGGCCTCAGCCGCTACGACCTCACGCAGTTCAACCCGTGGTATTGGAGCCGCCTCCGCGAGTTCGCGGCGCTTGCCGAGACGCGCGGCCTCGTGCTGTTCCACCAAAACTATTTTCAGCACAACATCCTCGAAGCCGGCGCGCACTGGACCGACTCGCCGTGGCGTCCGGCGAACAACATCAACCAGACTGGCTTCCCCGAGCCGCCGCCTTACGCCGGCGACAAACGCATCTTCCTCGCGGAGCAATTCTACGACGTGACGAATCCCGTCCGCCGCGAACTGCACCGCCGCTACATCCGCCAGTGCCTCGACAACTTCGCCGGCCAGCCCAACGTCATCCAGTTCACCAGCGCCGAGTTCACCGGCCCGAAACACTTCGTCGAGTTCTGGCTTGATACGATTGCGGAGTGGAAGACCGACCGTAGCCGCCGAGGTGAGGAGGCGGATGCCTCGAACGCCCAAGCCGCCCGCCTCCTCACCTCGGCGGCTACGCTCGTGGCCTTGAGCACCACGCGCGATGTCCAAGACGCCATCCTCGCCGACGCGAAACGCGCCGCGCTCGTAGACGTGATTGACCTGCGCTACTGGTGGCAGACGGACAAAGGCGACTTCACCCCGCCCGGCGGCCAAAACCTCGCCCCGCGCCAGTTCGAGCGGCAGTTCCGCGGTGGTCGCCCCAAAGACCACAACCTCGCCGCGATGGCCGCCGCGTATCGCACGAAGTTCCCCGCCAAGCCCGTCCTCGCGAACGTCGGCGAACCGAGTTGGGCCTATCTCTGCGCCGGCGGTTCGCTGCCGAACCTGCCGCAAACCACCGACGCGAAACTCCTCGCCGCCATCCCGCACATGACCCCGTGGAAGGCCGACGCCACGAAGAAACAGTGGGTTTTGCGCGAGTCGGGGAAGCAGATGCTCGTCTTCACCAGCGGCGCGGCAGAAGTGGATTTGTCGGGCGAGACCGGCGTGTTCAGCGTGACGCACACGGACCTGAAGACCGGCCAGCTCAGACCGTCGCACGACACCGTGCGTGCCGGTGGGCCGGCGAAACTCCCGCCCGCCGAGGGCACGAGTGTGTTGTGGCTGCGAAAGGAATCACGATGAGCGAAGCGCCAAAACCCGAGGAGCGCGGACGCCCACGTCCGCAGCTCGTAGCGCAGACTTCCAAGTCTGCTGTATCGCGGGTTTCCAAACCCGCTTGCCGCCCGGCTGCTGAACGCGGCTACGGACACGCTGCCGATTTGGAAATCGGCGATACAGCAGCTTTGGAAACCTGCGCTACGGGTTCCCGCCGCCACTTCCTCGCCGCCTCATTCGCCGCACTGGCCGCAGCCGCGCTGCCTTCTCCCGCCGCCGAAGCCACGCCGCGTTACCCCATCGCCGTGTGCGACTGGATGATTTTGAAACGCCAGAAGCTCGGCGCGTTCCAGCTCACGAAGGACATCGGCGCGGATGGTGTCGAGGTGGACATGGGTTCGCTGGGCGAGCGCGAGACGTTCGAGAACGAACTCGCCAAACCCGAGGTGCGCGACGCCTTCCTCGCGAAGGCCCGTGAGCTGGGCCTCGGCATCTCGTCGCTGGCGATGTCGGGGTTTTACGCGCAGTCGTTCGCCGAGCGGCCTACCGTGCCGCGCATGGTCGGCGATTGCATCACGACGATGCAGGCGCTGGGCGTGAAGATCGCGTTCCTCCCGCTCGGCGTGCGCGGCGACCTCGTGAAACACCCGGAGCTGCGGCCCGCCATCGTCGCGCGCTTGAAGGCGGCGGGCGCGCAAGCGGAGAAGGCCGGCGTGGTCATCGGCATCGAGACCGCGCTCGCGGCGAAGGATGAAGTGAAGCTGCTCGATG
>SIBB01000157.1 GCA_009695395.1 Pedosphaera sp.
TAGAGATGCTCGTGGTCGCGCGGGCTGCTGAAGGTAGAAACAGCGCGGTTCGCCGTGGCGATTTTGCCATCGGCGGACATCGCCATGTTCACGAGGACGAAGGGAAGGGGAGCAGTTGGGAGTTGAAAGTTGAGAGTTGAAAGTTGGGGGCGCTGGCGCATGGGCGGAGCAACTAGAGACTCGAAACTCAAAACCCGGAACTCAAAACTTAGAGCAGGAGCATTGCGTCGCCGTAGCTGAAGAAGCGGTAGCGCTCGCGGACGGCCTCGGCGTAGGTGGCGAGCATGAGTTCGCGGCCGCGCAATTCACCGGTCGCGGCGAAGGCGCTCACGAGCATGAGTAGCGTGGATTGCGGGAGGTGGAAGTTGGTGAGCAGGGCATCCACGACGCGGAATTCATACGGTGGGTGGATGAAGATGCGCGTGCGGCTCTGCGAAGCTGAAAGCTGAAAGTTGAAAGTTGAAAGGGCAGCGGCGCTTTCGAGCACGCGGACGGTGGTGGTGCCGACGGCGATGACGCGCCGGCCTTCGCGCTTGGCGGTGTTGATGGCGACGGCGGTGTCGGCGGGCAGCTCGAAGCGCTCCTCGTGCATCACGTGATCGGCGAGATTGTCTGCCTTCACCGGCAAGAAAGTGCCGAGGCCGACGTGGAGCGTGACGAAGTGGATTTGCACCCCGCGCGCGCGGAGTGCGTCGAGGAGCGCGGGGGTGAAGTGGAGTCCCGCCGTCGGCGCGGCGACGGAGCCGGTGGGTTGCGCAAAGACGGTTTGATAGCGCGTGTCGTCCTCGGTTCCGGCTGCGCGCTCGATATAAGGCGGCAACGGGATTTCGCCGTGCGATTCGAGTTCGTCGAGAATGTTCGGCGTGCCCTTGAAGCGGACGCGGCAGTGGCCTTCGTCATTTTTCTCCAACACGACGGCGCGCACGAGTGACGCGACTCCGCCGTTGGTCCGCAGTTGAATCTCAGCGCCAACGCGGACGCGTTTGCCAGGGCGCAGCAGGGTCCACCATTCATTTGGCGCGACTTCCTCCACGAGCAGCAACTCGAGTTGCCCGCCGGTTGAGGGCTTGTGTCCACGCAGACGCGCCCGGAGGACGCGGGAGTTGTTGAGCACCAGCACATCGCCTGCGCGGAGATAATCCGGCAACTCGCGGAACTGTCGGTGCTCGGTGCGGGAATCGGTCCGGTGCAAGACGAGGAGTCGCGAACCATCGCGCGTGGGTGCGGGGGCTTGCGCGATGAGTTCCGGCGGGAGCGGGTAGTCGAAGTCAGCGGTGCGCAAGGGGCGAAGTGGGGCTTGGAGTTCGAGGGAAAGGTGGCAGTGGGGCGGGAGTGGAGTGAACTGTCAGTTCTCACCATGAAGTCTGAAACAGATAGCAACCTACTCAATAGTGGATATTTCCGAGCCAGGTTTCGTTAAAGCTCTGCGATTCAAGCCTGCCGAAGGAATAGGACTCTTTCCCAATCAGAGCATTTGTCTGGATTGATAGGCTTTTAAGCCGTTTGAAATCAACGAGTAACAACAAAGATAAAAATAATTGTATTATCAGTTGACCGTTGTGGGGCTTAGTGGGTAAAAATGGAGCGCTCTGGGGCACTGTGGGTTATGTTGAGTGCTCCTGAGCGCGGCATATGTCTACAACCACTAGCAACGCTCGCATCACCTTCAAGGGTGAATACGACTTTGGCGTGGACGACAAGCGGCGGGTGCAAATCCCGGCGAAGTGGCGTCCGGCGGAGGAAGTTGCGTTGTCCGTGCATTTCTGGAAGGCCGAGGGCCAGCGCCATCCGTGTTTGCTGGTTCTGCCTCCAGCTACCGCGAGAAAGCTTGAGGAGAAGATGGAAGGCATGTCCTTCAGCGACCCCAAGGCGGAGACGCTCCGTCGCCTGCTGGGCGCGGACTGCGATGACCTGACACTCGATTCGGCGGGGCGCATCTGTCTCCCCGAGAAACTGGCGTCGAAGGCGGGCATTGGCAAGAAGGTGATTTTGGTCGGCCTGTTTGACCGATTCCAAATTTGGAACCCGGAGTTCTATGCGGACACCCAGGTCACCGACGAGGTGGCGCGTCCCGATGCCATCAAACTGATTTAGCCATGGGTCTGCTCAAATTACTCAATACCGGCAAGAGCCTCGTGGGCCTGATTGGCTGGCTCGTCACGAAGGCGCCGCGCGGCGCGCTCGCGTGGCGCTCCCTGTTGGCTGTGTAACGGCGCATGAAACGTGACCAGCTTCATCCACAATCCAGTGATGGTGGAGGAAGTGTTGGCCGCACTCGGGCCCAAGCCCGGCGGGACGTTCGCCGACGGGACGCTGGGTTCGGGTGGGCACGCGACGGCGATTCTGCGGGCCAGCGCACCGACTGGATGGCTCTTTGGCTGCGATCGCGATGGCGATGCACTTGACGCGGCGTGTGGGCGACTGACGGCGGAGTTCGCGGGCCAGTTCGAGCTGCGGCGCGGGAATTTTACGGAACTGCCGGACTGGGTTCCGGCGGGCGGTTGCGATGGGGTGCTGCTGGATTTGGGCGTGAGTTCGCCGCAACTGGACCGTGCGGAACGCGGGTTCAGTTTTCAGCAGGACGGCCCGCTCGATATGCGCATGGACGCGCGGCAGGCGTTGACGGCGGCGGACTTGATCAACTCCGCGAGCGCCGAAGAGCTGATGAGAATTTTCTGGGACTACGGTGATGAGCCGGATGCACGACGGATGGCGCGGGCCATCGAGCACGACCGGCAGATGCAGCGCTTTACGACGACGCGGCAGCTCGCGGAGCTGCTGGAACGAATCTCTCCGCGACACGGGCGCAAGGCGCACCCGGCCACGCGCGTGTTTCAGGCGCTGCGGATCGCGGTGAACGACGAGATCGGCTCGCTGCGGCGCGGGCTGACGGGTGCGGTGCGGTTGCTCAAGCCCGGCGGGCGGCTGGCGGTGATCACGTTTCACTCGCTCGAAGACCGCGTGGTGAAGGAATTCGGGCGCGAGCAGGCGCGAGATTACGTGGTGCCCGGCGATGTGGACGTGCCGGAGCTCCGGCAGCCGAGAGCGCCAGTGGTGCGGTTGGTCACGCGTAAGGCGATTTGCGCCAGCGACGCGGAAGTCGCGGCGAACCCTCGGGCGCGCAGCGCGCAACTGCGGGTGATGGAAAAAGCTTAACAACGAAGGTTATGGCGAAGAATCGAAAGAATAGCGCAGGTGGCGGGGTCCGGCTCGGCCCGGTGGTGAAGGCGTTCTTCATCTGCATGGTCCTTTGCTCGCTCGGTGTGACCTACGTGTGGCAGAAGCGTCAGATTTACTCCCTCGGGGTGAAGACCGAGCAGCTTGAAAAGAAGCTCACCACGCTCAAACGCGAGAACGAAATGCGCCGCCAGCAGATGGCGATGCTGCACTCGCTACCTTATCTCGACGCGCGGGTAAAGGAGCTGAAACTCGGCCTCGGCGTCCCCACGCCCGACCAGATTCTCACCCTCGTAGAAGGCTCGATTACCCGCATTGCGCCGCGCAACGCCCCGCGCAACGTCCCGTTGCCGTCCGTTTCAGCGATGACTCTTCCGCCCGATAAAACCTACCTCGCCTACGCCACGAAGCCTTTGCCTCCACCCACCAGGAAACGCTGAAACAGGAACAACCATGAACACCACCGCCATTCGCCACGAGGACGAGTCCGACTTCGAGATGAGCTTCGCCGCCTGATGTCCGCCCGAGTGACAGCGCAGGATGCCACGCTCCAGCCGTTCCAGAACCGACGGCTGCTGCTGATGGCATGCCTGTTGTTTGTCGCCTTCTGCGGCCTCGGCTACCGGCTCGTGGATTTGCAGGTCATGCAGCATGAGGCCCTCAAGGCAAAGGTCCGTGCCCAATTCGAAAGGACTCGCTTCATTGAACCCCGCCGTGGAGACATCCGCGACGCGCGCGGCAACCTCCTCGCTACCAGTCGCCCGGTGAAGACCGTTTTCGCCGACCCCGTGCTCATCGGCAGCCGCCAGTCAGACATCGCCCGAGCGCTCGCGCCGATTTTCCAAGTCCCCGAGGCCGAGTTGCACAAGCGCCTCTTGCCGCAGATCACGGTCCGCACCAACCCCATCGCGTCGCTCGATGGCGCTCTGCTCACCAACCGCAACATCGTGCTCGTGGATGGCTACGTGCTCGCGCCGCGCGGTGTGCTGCACACGAACCGTTTCATCGCCCTCCATAAAGGCGTTGTGACCACGAACTACAACTTCGTCGCCACCAACTCCCCGCTCGTCGTCTCGAACAGCTACGTCGTCATCACGAACCAGCTCATCGTCGTCACCAATCGTCACGTCGTGCTGGCGCACAAAGTGCCGCTGGAGCAGTGGGGGCAGATCACCGCCGCGATGTCGAAGCTCACTTTCGCTGGCGTGGACGAGAAGAAACTCCCGCGTAAGGAGAAGGCCTTCTACCGCGAACTGCGGGCCAAGGCCATCAACACCGACCCCGTGGACGACCAGGTTCGCATCTACCCCAACCAGTCCCTCGCCGCGCACGTGCTCGGTTTCATAGGGCCGGTCACGCGCACGAATGCCGCGAACGGGGTCATCCGCACCGAGTCTGCCGGCCTCGACGGGCTCGAGCGGCAACTGGATGCGAAGCTCAATGGCGTGCGCGGCTGGCGCGAGATGGAAGTGGGTGGCAAGGGCGCTGAGCTCGTGATGAACCGACAGCAGGAAGTCGAGGCACAGGACGGCCTCAACGCCGTGCTCACGATCGACGCCGCGATGCAGCACATCCTTGAAACCGAGATCGCGGAAATCATGGTCAAGTTCAACCCCGTCAGCGCCTCGGGCATCGTGCTGCGCCCGAGCACCGGCGAAATCCTCGCGATGGGTTCACGCCCGACCTACGACCCGAATCAGCCGGGCAAGTCGCCCATCTCCGCGCTCAAGAACCGCATGACCGTGGACAGCTACGAGCCGGGTTCAACCTTTAAGATCGTCTCCATCGGCGCGGCATTGAACGAAGGGCTGACAACTCTCGGTGAACGGATTGATTGCGAGCGGGGCACGTGGTTCTACAAGGGCAAACCGCTGCGCGATCATGACCCGCTCGGCGTCCTCACGGTCGAGGACGTGATGATGAAGTCGTCGAACATCGGCTCTGCAAAAATCGGCCTGCGTCTCGGCGACCAAGGCCTGTTCAATTACCTCACCGCTTTCGGCTTCGGAGAGCGCACCGGTGTCATGCTCCCGGGCGAGGCGCGCGGGCAGCTCATCCCGCTGAAGAAGTGGGACGGCATCACCGGTTCACGTGTGTCCATCGGACACTCCGCCGCCGCCACGCCGCTCCAGATGGCGATGGCGATGGCGGCGATTGCCAACGGCGGCAAGCTCATGCGACCGCTGCTCGTGGATCGTCTCGAAGATGCGGCCGGCAAAGTGGTGATGAAGCACCACCCGCAAATCATCCGACAGGTCTTCAAACCGGAAATCTCGAAGCAGGTTGTCGAGACACTCAAGCGCGTCGTTTCCACCGACGGCACGGCGGAGAAGGCACGGCTCGGTTACTACACCGCCGCTGGCAAGACAGGCACCGCGCAGAAGCTGGAGAACGGCCAATACAGCCACTCCAAATATTTTTCCTCCTTCATCGGCTTTTTCCCGGCGGACAAACCGGAACTGCTTATCTACGTGTGCGTGGACGAACCGGAGAAGGCCAAGGGCTATTATGGTGGTCAGGTGGCCGGTCAGGCTTTCAAGAACATCGCCCTGCGCTCCGCAAACTATCTGAACATCCGTCCCGAAACCGCTGTGGGCGAAGCCGTCACCGGCTTGGCTCAAGCACCCCAGGCAACGAACCGAACGAACTGACCGTGACGACTGACGAACATCTGACGATGCCCGCGCCGCTCTCCAATGGGAGCGCGGTCTGCCAGGCCGCAGCGGCTGATTGCGTGGAGACCCCCGGAGCTCGGCAGGCCCTCCCCGCAGGTGCCCGCTCCGCTCCGGAGTCCAAGCTCCGCCGGGCTCCCTTCCGCTCGCTCGTCCTCGCGCAGAGCTGGGTGCCTTTCTCCGTCTCCCCGCGCGAGCGTTCTGCGATGCGGCCGAGCACACTCACGGCTGCCGAGGCCTTCACCCTTCTTTCGAGTGAACTCGACTCCCGACGTGGTGGGACGAAACCACCAGCCGCCTGACCCGATGCAACTGAAAGAACTTCTCGATGGACTGCCGCTGCTGCGCTCGGAAGGCTCTCTGGATCGATTGGTTGCAGGAGTAACCGCTGACTCCCGCCGCCTTTCGCCGGGCATGGTGTTCATCGCCGTGCCGGGCGAGAACCACGACGGTCACGACTTCATCAGCACTGCGATTGACCGTGGGGCTGCCGCCATCATTTGCGAGCGAAACGGCTTTTCCTCCGGTCGCGCGACGAAGGTGAAAGTCACTGACGCCCGCATCGCTCTAGCTGTCGCGGCGGCGAATTTCCACGGCCATCCCAGCCGCAAGCTCAAGGTCGTCGGCGTGACCGGCACGAACGGAAAAACCACCGTGAGCTTCATGGTGAAGCACATTCTGGAAGCGGCCGGCATCCACGCCGGCTTGCTCGGAACCATCCGCTACGAGATCGGCGACCGCGTCCTGCCGGCGCAGCGCACCACGCCGGAGTCATCCGAGATTCAGGCGTTCATGGCGCAGATGATCCGTGCCGGCTGCGAGGCGTGCGTGATGGAGGTCAGTTCCCACGCGCTGGCGCAGAAGCGTGTTCACGGCGTTGAGTTCGACCTCGGCATCTTCACGAACCTGACGCAGGACCACCTCGATTTCCACGGAGACATGGAGAGCTACTATGAGGCGAAGAAACAGCTCTTCACCTCCATTCAGGAAGGGGCCAAGCCCGGCGCGGCCATTCTGAACATTGACGACTCCTTCGGCTCCCGGCTTGCGCGCGAGACGAGCGCGGAAGTGCAGCTCACCTACGGCCTCGACGAGTCTGCCAAGCTGCGCGCCACGGAATTCCAGCTTGGCCACGGGGAAACGAGCTTCACCGCGGAGACTCCTGCGGGACGCTTCGCCGTGAGGATGCCCCTTATCGGGCGGCACAACATTTACAACGCCCTCGCCGCCATCGGCGCGGGCCTCGCGCTGCGCGTCCCCATCGCGAAGATTCAAGTCGCGCTCCGCACCATGCCTTCCGTGCCGGGCCGATTGGAGCGCATCTCGGCTGGCCAGCCTTTCAGCGTGTTCGTGGACTACGCGCACACCGACGATGCTCTTCAGCACGTCCTGCGCACCGTGCGTGAAATCACGCCGGGCCGCGTGCTGCTGGCCTTCGGTTGCGGCGGTGCGCGTGACACTGACAAGCGTGCGAAGATGGGCAAGGTCGCCGCGCTCCTCGCTCACCACACCACCATCACCAGTGACAACCCGCGCCGTGAATCGCCCGCGTCCATCGCCGCGCAGATCGAGGCGGGCTTTACCTCGATTCGCCCTGACCAGTTCACCGTGGAACTCGATCGCGCGCAGGCCATCCGCGACTTGGTCGGCCTCGCGCGCCCCGGCGACACCGTGCTCATCGCCGGGAAGGGCCACGAGACTTACCAGGAATTTGAAGACACGGTTGTCCCATTTGATGACCGGGTGCATGCGCGGGAAGCGTTGGAGGAACTCGGGTGGGGAAAACCGCAATTGGCGAAAGCTGCTTAATGGATCCGCGCCCGCTCAAGTTCATCGCCGACGCGACCGGTGGAGAAATCAACTGCGGGG
>SIBB01000158.1 GCA_009695395.1 Pedosphaera sp.
GATGCCGTCCGCCTGCGCCTGCGCCTGCTCAATCTCCGTCTTGAGTCCGGCAATCTGGTTCTTGCGGCCCAGGATGGAGGACGGGGCTTTCCCGTTCGCAGCGCCGCTCAAGTAGCCGCCGGTGAAAATGCCTTGGCGGTTGAGCAAATCGCCCGTGAGCGTGGCGAAGTTGTAAGCTCCGTTGCACGCCTGCCACGCCGCCGTGGCCGCAGCGAGGTCGGCGACGATGCGGGTGTTGCCGAGCAGTCCACTGATGAGATAGGCGACGGATTCATCCGCCTCGATCACCTTTAACGCGGATTCGCCGGGCGCGTCCGCTGCAGCTTCGGCGGGCTTGAAGTCAGGGTTCTTCAAGCCGAGGCAGCCGATGTTGGCGCGGCCCTTCTTGTTCGCGCTCAAGTCCGCGAAGATTTCGTGCGCGGCCTCGGGCTGCTCGGCGAGCACGAGCTGGAGGTGGTGGCCCAGCGCACTCTCGCCGGCGACGATATACTGGTCCGGCACGCGGATGCGGTCCGCGAGCGTGCCGAGCGCGAGCTTGGACTGCTTGAGCGCGGCCTGCGCGCCCGCGCCGAAACCCTCGTGGCTGGTCTGCAACTGCTCCAGCACGTTGAGCCGCGACTTCACGCCGGCCTGCGCGCGGAGGATGGTGTCCAGCTCGTGGCTAACTGAGTTGATTTCCCCCTGGATGTCGCGCAGCCGCTTCTGCCGTTCCTCGACCGTCCCGCGTTGGGCGACGACGCTGAGCTTCTCCGTCTCGACGTTCGCGGCGAACTCCGTGAGGCGCGATTCGAGCCGGCTGCGTTCCTCCTCAAGCTGAATCTTCTCCGAGGAAAGTTTCTCCAGCCGCACGACGTTGCCCTGCTTCTGCAGGTCGAGCGCGTTGATTTCGTTGCGCACGCGGCTGAGTTGCTGCGAGGAGTTGAACGCCTCCGTCTGTGCGCGGCGGAGATCCTCCTGCCGCGTGATGAGCTCGCGCTCGACCGCCTGGACGGCCTGCTGCTTCGCGCTGAGTTCGCCGCGCAAGGCTTCGAGCTTCTGCTGCGACTCGGCGAGGCGCTGGGTGACGGCGACGTGTTCCTGCCGCGCGTAACCAATGCGCTCCTCGGACTCGTTGATGTCGCGGAAGGCCTTCGTGTTCTGCGCCTCCAGCTCGCGGAGCCGCTCCTCGTTGAACTGGATGCGATGGTCGTGATGCTCGCTTTGGCCTTTGAGTTCGAGGCCCTGCTGGCGCGATGTGTTGATTTCAGCGTCGAGGTCGGAGAGGCGATGCCGAAGTTGCTGAAGCTCGTCCTCGCTGCGCAAGACACTCTGCGAAAGGTCTTCCATCTCCGCACGAAGTTGCTCGCCCTCAACCGTGCGCTGGGAAATCTCGCCTTGCAGGCAATCGAACTGATGCCGCGCGAACTGCGTGTCGAGATGCTGTAACTCCATCGCGACCTGCTTGTAGCGGCGGGCCTTGCCAGCTTGGCGCTGGAGCGAGCCGATTTGCCGCTTCACCTCGCGGATGAGGTCATCGACGCGCAGCAGGTTTTGGTCGGTGTGCTCGAGCTTGCGGAGCGACTCCTTCTTCTGCGCCTTGAACTTCGTGATGCCCGCCGCCTCCTCGAATACCATGCGCCGGTCCTCGGGCTTGCTCTGGATGATTTGCGTGATGTGGCCCTGCGCCATGATGGAGTAGCTGGTCTTCCCCATCCCCGTGCCCATGAAGAACTGCTGAATGTCGCGCAAGCGGCACGGCACCTTGTTGATGTAATACTCCGAGCCGCCGTCGCGGAAGATGCGCCGCGTGATCGTAATCTCGTTGAAAGCCATCTCGACGCCTGCCGCCTTGAGTTGCTCGGCATCCACGTCGCCGATGGTCAAGGAAACCTCCGCCATGCCGAGCGGTCGGCGACTGTCCGTGCCGTTGAAAATCACGTCTGCCATCTCGCCACCGCGCAGCGCGCGGGCCGACTGCTCACCCAGCACCCAGCGGATGGCATCGGCCACGTTGGACTTGCCGCAGCCATTCGGCCCGACGACGGCGGTGATGCCGGGTTGGAAGTTGAGCGAGGTCTTGTCCGCGAAGGACTTGAAGCCAAGAACTGTGAGGTTCTTCAGATACATGGGCGGAGTCTAAACCCAATATCCGGTAGGGTGTAAAGCGGAAACACACCATATGTAGGGGTGACTTATTCACAATCGCAATTCCCAGCAATTTCACAGAAACTCAAACCGCAACCCATCTCCCGCGCTTGCTGCTCTGCAAAATCGCCTCACACAGCTTCACCTCGTGATGTCCGTCCTCCGCTGTGGCGAAAATGACCGGCGTCTTGCGTCCGCTGGCGATGTGCTGATAGACGGCGCGGTAGTGCATCTTGTGGCTGTCGGGAAAACCCTCGGGATGGCCGCCGGGATAATCGGTGAAGCCCGCGACGTCCTCGCTGAAGCCGGCGGTGGCGCGCTGGAGAATTTGGTTCGGTTCGTCGCGGCGGCCGACGAGGATTTCGTTCGGTTGCTGCAAGTCCCACCGCACGCTGCCCTTCGTGCCGTAGATGCCGAGCGCGAGGCTGCACTTCCAGCCGGCGGCGACCTGCGAGATGGAGGCATTGGCGTGAGTGCCGTTCGCGAATCCGTGCGCCGCCTTGCCAAACTTGAGCAGCACCGTGCCAAAGTCCTCCGTGTCGCAGCGATAGGGCAGCATCGTCTTCGGGTCCAGCTTCGCGAAGGTCTGCACTTCGCCCGTGGGCCGGTAGCGGGTCTTGTGAAAGGTCTCCAAGTGCGCAAAGACCGCCTCCGCCTTCGCGCCGAGGATGAAGCTGACCGCGTCAATCCAGTGCGTGCCGATGTCGCCGACGGCGCGGAGCTTGCCCCCCTCGCTGGCGAGTAGGCGCCAGTTGTAGTCCGTGGCTTGGAGCAGCCAGTCTTGGAAGAAATGGCCTTGGACATGGATGATTTGGCCGAGGTCGCCGCGCTCGACCAGCGCGCGCATCTGGAGCACGGCGGGGAAGAAGCGGCACATATAGTTCACGGCGAAGATCGGCGCGTTCTTCTTCTTCACGGCGGCCACCACCTTCGCCGTCTCCTTCGCCGTCATGCCCAGCGGCTTCTCGCAGACGACGTGCTTGCCCGCCGCGAGCGCAGCGAGGGATTGCTCGACGTGAACCTTGTTCGGCGAGGTGATGTGGACGACATCCACGTTCGGCGACGCGAGCATGGCCCGGTAATCGTAGTCGCCATAGACCTCGGGGATGCCCCACTTTGCAGCAGTGGCCTTGGCGTTCTTCGTCGAGCCGCAGATGGCTGTGACCTGCACGCCGAGGCGCTTGAGCGCTTCGATGTGAACCGGGCCGATGAAGCCAGTTCCGATGACGCCAGCGCGGAGTTGATGCAACGGGATGCTCATGAACACGAGCGTGCCTGAACCGCTATTGCTGGCAAGCGGCCCGTGCAAGCAGACTGAGTTATGGAGCTTGAATTGACTTCTCCTCCCAAACCGTTTTTCTACCCGCCGTCAAACGCATGAACACAACACGCCTTCTCTTGACCGCCGCGCTGGCCATCGTTTCCACCTCGCTCTCCGCCGCCGAATGGCCGGAGTGGCGGGGGCCCGGCGGGCAAGGTCACGCGAAGGCCACCGGTCTCCCGGCGGCGTGGAGCGAGACGAACAACGTGACTTGGAAGACGGAGTTACCGGGTCGCGCATGGTCTTCGCCGGTCATTGAGGGGAAGAACATCTGGCTGACCACCGCCATCGAGACGCTCGCGAAAAAGGAGGACGCCGACCGCCGCCTCAAGGCCAACACCGGCAACCAACCCCTCACCGTCCTGGAGAAGGTCGAGTTCCGCGCGCTCTGCGTGGACCGCGATTCTGGCAAGCTCACGCAGAACATCCTGCTCCTGACCGCGCGCGAGCCACAGTGGGTCCACGGGCTCAACAGCTATGCGTCAGCCACACCGGTCATCGAGGATGGGCAGCTCTATTGCCACTTCGGCGCGATGGGCAACGCCTGCCTCGACACGCGCACCAGCAAGGTGCTTTGGACCGACACCAGCCTTGTGGTCCAGCACGAGAACGGCCCCGGCAGCACGCCGGTGCTTTGGAAGAACCTCATGCTCTTCCACCTCGACGGCAGCGACCAGCAGTTCATCGCCGCGCTGGACAAGCGCACCGGCAAACTCGCTTGGAAGACGCCGCGTTCCGGCGACATGAACAAGGACCCGCAGCTCCGCAAATCCTACGGCACGCCACTCATCCTCACCGTCAACGGCAAGGAGCAAATCATCTCACCCGCGTCCGACTGGATTTACTCCTACGACGACAATGGCAAGGAGCTGTGGCGCGTAAAGTATGGGATGCTGGGCTTCTCCCTCACGCCTCGCCCGGTGGTCGGGCACGGGATGATTTTCATGAGCACCGGCTTCATGAAGCCGCAGATGCTGGCGCTGCGCTATCAGGGCTTGGAGAAGCCGGAGATTGCCTGGCGCTCCGAGAAGGGAGCGCCGACGATGCCCTCGCCGCTGCTGGTCGGGGAGGAACTCTACTTCGCCAACGACGGCGGCATCTTCACGTGTCTCGACGCAAAGACCGGCGCGGAGCACTACCGCGAGCGAATCGGTGGCAACTACAGTTCCTCACCGACATTTGCCGACGGAAAAATCTACGTTCACAACCGCGAGGGCCTGACCACGGTCATCAAGCCCGGCAAACAATTTGAAGTGCTGGAGAAGAACCCGCTCCCCGGCAAAATCTTCGCATCCCTCGCCGCCGTAGACCACGCGCTGTTTCTACGCACCGACACAGCGCTGTATCGCATCGAGAACAAGCCGGCGAAGCAGGCGGCACGGTAAAGCGGACACTGCCCACGCTAAGCAATCGGCCAGCTCGGCTTCACTTCCTCATCCAGCGAAGTCGGCGCGACGCCGTGCTGGAGCTTGCGCTCGGCGAGGATGCCCACCATCGCGGCGTTGTCGGTGCAAAGGGATTTGTCAGCGAGCCGAAGCGTTAGTCCGTTGCTGGCGCAGGCTTCGGCAAGCTGTTTGCGCAGGGCGCGATTACAGGTCACTCCGCCCGACGCAGTCACGCACTGCACACCGAGGCGCTTCGCGGCACGCACGGTCTTCGTCACCAGCACATCCACGATGGCGGCGCGCACGCTGGCGCAGAGGTCGCGGACGCTCTCCGGGTCGTCGAGGATGAAGGGCTGGTCGCGAAGGAAATAGCGCACCGAGGTCTTCAGGCCGCTGAAGCTGAAGTCGTCGTGCAGTTCGCGAATCATCGGGCGCGGGAAGTCGAACGCGCGCGGGTCGCCCTGCTCGGCGAGCGCGTCCAACTCCGGGCCGCCGGGATAGGGCAGGCCCATGAGCTTCGCGGACTTGTCGAAACACTCGCCCGCCGCGTCGTCCACCGTGCTGCCGAGGAGGTGGTGCTTCAACTCGGCCTCGACTAACACAAGTATCGTGTGGCCGCCGCTGACGATGAGGGAGACGTTGGGCTGGAAGTTGCCGAAGTCGGCGCGAAGGGGGGGGTTGTTCGGAGTTCCGGAGTCTAGGTTCGGTGCGACGACAACCCAAGGCGAGTAGAGGTGCGCCTCGTGGTGGTTGATTCCGAAAAAGGGTTTGTGCAATGCGAAGGCCATCGTCTGTGCGGCCCGCGCACCAATCATCAACGCCTGCGGCAGGCCGGGGCCAATCGTGGCGGCGATGGCGTCGAGTTGCTTCGGTTGGATATCCGCACCCTCAAGCGCGGACTGCGTGACGGGCGGAAGATTCCGCAGGTGCTCGCGCGTCGCGAGTTCTGGGACGACTCCGCCGTATTCCGCGTGAAGCTTGATCTGCGAGGCGACGACATTCGCCAGCACGCGTCCGTCGTGGACGACGGCGACGCTGGTTTCATCGCAGGAAGATTCGAGGGCGAGGAGCACCGCGACTACTTCTTGGCTGGCTCGACCGCTTGCGCCGCCACTTTGCCTGCGGGCTTGCCTTGCTTGTCGTAGAGCAAGATGCCCTTGAGCATATCGGTGGCTCGGTCGAACTGGATGTCTTGCGCCTTCGTGACCAGCTCGCGCTCCTTTGCATCGAGCGCGTCGAGCGGAGCGCCGGAGCGCTTCATGGCGTAATAGCGTTCCTCCTCTGCGGACATCGGCACCGCCACGTCCGGCGTGATGCCCTTCTCGTGAATGACCTTGTGGCTCGGTGTGTAATACTTCGCCGTCGTGAGCCGCAGCGCAGAGCCATCGGCGAGCGGGAGAATGCTCTGCACGGAACCCTTGCCGAAACTCTGCTCACCCAGCACCACGGCGCGCTTCAAGTCCTGCAAGCAGCCGGCGACGATCTCCGACGCGCTCGCGCTGCCGCCGTTCATGAGGATGACCATCGGCAACAGCGGACGCGGATTGCGGCCCGACGCGGTGTATTTTTGGATGTCCGCGATCTGCCGCGCCTCGGTGGAGACGACGAGTTGGCCGCGCGGGAGGAATTTCTCCGACACCTTCACCGCCTGATCCAGCAAGCCGCCGGGGTTGTCGCGCAAGTCCATGATGAGGCCCTTTACACCCATCTTCTCCATCTTCACCAGCGCGCCTTCGAGCTCGTCGGCGGTCTTCTCGCCGAACTGCCGCAGCCGCACGTAGCCGATCTTGTTCTCGTCGAGCTTGAACTCGGTGGTCCCGACGACATCGCGCACGCTGGGCACGCTGATCGTGTCGCGCATGAGTTTAATCTCCAGCTCCTGCTCAGTCGCGGGCCGTGAGATGGTCACGGTGACTTCCGTTCCCTTCTTGCCGCGCAGGCGGCGGACGGCGTCATCAATGGTGAACTTCTCCGTGGTCTGTCCGTTGATCTTGACGATGCGATCGCCGGGCTTGATGCCGCCTTTACTGGCGGGCGTGCCATCCATCGTCTCGGAGACAGTGAGCGTGACGCCCTTGCTGGCACCGTTCGTCCGCACCCCCAGAACGATACCGACACCGCCGAACGCGCCCTCGGTGTCCTTCCTCATGTCGTCATACTTCCGGGCCTCCATGAATTCGCTGTGCGGATCGAGCGAGCTGACCATGCCCTTGAGCGCAGCCTGGATGAGCTGCTGGTAGGAAATCTTCTCGCCGTCCACGTAGTTCTGCCGGATGGTCTCCAGCACACGGGTGAACAGCTCGATGTTCTCGTAGGGATTTTCCTTGGCAGCGGTCTCGGCGTGCGAGAGGTAAAGCCGAGTGCCAAAGAGGAGGTTCAGGCCGAGCACGGCCACGAGCAGTCCGAGAAAGAGGCGGCGTTTCATAATTCTGTTGGCCGACGTTAGGAGCCGCCGAATTGCTTGGCAAGTGAGGGCTTCACCGCAGGCCGTTGAGTGGACTAACCGCCCGCGTCAGCCGTTCAACCTTTTCAGGAGCAGCTCCAAATACGGCAGGTCCGCAGGCGAAGTCGCCTTCGGGTTCGGCTCCCGGCTCTCCACCAGCGCCACCGGCTGGCCGATCAACTCGCAAGCCGCCGTGTCATCCGTCACGAGCACGCCGCGCTCGCGCACCGCACCCAGCGCGCGGCGAATCACCTCGACGCGGAACGTCTGTGGCGTCTGCACAGCCCACAGCATTGAGCGGTCAATGTGCTTCGCCACGAGCGTCCCGCCGTCGGATTCCTTGATGGTGTCGGTCACGCGCTGCGCGGCCACGGCCGCGCCCGTCTCTCGGGCCGCAAC
>SIBB01000159.1 GCA_009695395.1 Pedosphaera sp.
GCTCGGATGGCTTCGCCTCGGTCATCTTGGACCTTGTCTTGGGCTTCACCGACACCGCGAAGACCGACCAGCTCCTCATGGTCTTCCAGCTTCGCAAGGCGGACGCAGAGGCGCACCTCGCCGTCACTGAAGGCATCCTGCTCGACGAGGACATCACGCAGCTCCACGCCTTGCGCGACCGCCTCGAGAACGACTTAGCGCGTGTGCTGGCACCGCACGAGATGGAGGAACTCCGCCTGCGCCTCGTGACGCAGGCGGGGATGGACCATCTCAGCCGGCGCAGCGGTGTGAACGTCTCGGGTGCCGAGCTGCGTGAAATCGCACGCCTCCGGGCCGACACACTCGATGTGTTTGCCAAGATGATGATGATGAACATCGACGATGAGCTTTACTCCGAGGAACTGCGCACGAAGGGCGACGCGGCGTTCCAAGAATTGCTCCGTCGCTACGTTGGCCCAGAGCGGTTCGCCGACGTCGAGCGGGGGAAGGACGGTTTGTTTCGCGAACTGTTCCAGAGCACGGAGAAGCTCGGCGTCGCCAAGGCCGCGCTGGTGCAAGCCTACGAAGCACGCCGCGCCGCCGAGTCGCAAGCGCAGCAAATCCGCGCAGACCAGAAGCTCTCCGCTGAGGAACGACTACTGCTGCTCGCGGCGCTCCGCGCGCAGACGACGCAGGCGCTCGCCCGCAGCCTTGGCCCCGTCGGCTTCGACGCCTACTTGAAAGAGCACGGGAAGCAGCTCACCAACTCGCTCTCGATGCCAGTGACGCGGCAGCGGCTGGAAGAGCAGCGGACGGACGTGATCACGGTCAAATGAACCTGCGCGCCTTCATTCTCGGCACCGTCGCGGCGAACCTCGCCCTCGTCAGCGCGCTGCTCTGGCAGACCGCGCGCGCGCCGGACTCCCCGCTGCGCGCCGGGGTCATCGTCAGGACAAACGTCGTCACGGAGTTTGTGGACGAGCCGGCTGCACGTCCGCCCGAGGTGAAGGTTCCCGGCAGTCCGCCGTTCCACTGGAGCCAGGTCGAGTCCACTAACGTCCTCGCCTACGCGACCAACCTCCTCGCCATCGGCTGCCCGAAGGAGACTGCGCGCGACATTCTGCAGGCGCGCGTCGCCGACGAGTTCCGCGCGCGGCGGCGCGAGCTGGTCCGGCCCTACAACGACCAATTCTGGGAAGCCATGGCCGCCGAAAAACTCGAGAAGCTGCTCGAAGGCACGCCGACGGAGAAAGCCGTGGAGGAGCTGAAGGAGGAACAGAAGCGCATCCAAGCCGAGCTGCAAGCGGTGCTGGGCAAGGAAACCAAGACGGACAAGCCGGGCCGCAATGAGCAGTTCGGCCACTTGGCGGAGGAGAAGCAAACCGAACTCACCACGCTGGATGGCCGGCACGCGAAGGAGCGCGAGGCCTTGAACCGGGAGGTGGCGAAGGCCCCGCCCGCCGAGCGCGTTGCAAAGCAGAAGGAACTGCGCGAACGGCAGGGGACAGAGCGACGGGCGCTCTTCAGCGACGGCGAGTGGGCCGAGGCCGAACTGCGTCGCAGCCCGCAGGCCCGGCAAGTCCGCGAGTTGCGCGGCTACGCGGACAAGCCGGAGAACCTCCGCGCGCAGGCGGAGGTGCTGCGTGAATTCGACACCGCTCATCCTCGCCCTACGCCGCGCGATCCGAAGCGCCCCTTCGACGACCCGGACTACAAGGCCAAGCTGGAGGAACGCGAGACGCAGCGGAAGGCGCAGCTCACCGCGCGCCTGGGCGAGGCGGGTTTTGCCACCTTCGAGCGTGGAAGCGATCCACGCTTCCACACGTTGCTCAAACTCGCGCGCCGCCTCGAAGTCCAGCCCGCCTCCGCCGCGCAGTGGCTTGAACTTCAGACCGCCTCGCAGAAGCTCGTTCGCCAGACCCGTCAGAACGCGGGCTTGGCCGACGATGCCCGCGCGGTCGCGCTCCTCGCCATCCGCGTGGAGACCGAGCGCACGTTGCAAGCCGCTGTCGGCGCGCGCGGTTGGTCCGCCTACCAGCGCCACGCCGGGGACTGGCTGAAGCAGTTGAGCGATTGAGGCCGGGTGTCGCAGCACAACGCGAAGTTTTCCGGTTGCACATTCACGGTGGCTCGCACGAAATCCCAGTCGCATGAGCGAACTCAAATACTCCGTCGAGCACATCGGCCTGCCTGCCCGCGACACCGTCGCCCTCAAGGATTGGTATGTGCGCGTGCTGGGCGCGAAGCTGCGCTTCGACAACGGCCAGACGCCGCCGGCCTTCTTCCTTGAACTCGGCGGCGGGCTGATGATCGAGATTTACGGCGCGACCGGATCGGTTGCCGACACCGCGAACAACGGGGTTGCGGGCTGGCGTCACCTTGCATTGCGTGTGGCCTCCATCGAGGCGGCGCAGGCGGAACTCGCGCTCCGGGGCGTGTCATTCACCGGTGAGCCGAAGCCAGCGGGCGGCGGCGGGCGCGTGTTGTTCTTCGCGGACGCGGAGGGAAACCTGCTCCACCTCGTCGAGCGGCCGAAGGAATCGGTCTTTCACTGAGCTCGGAGGAGCAGGAGCAGAATCACGAGCAGCACACTGGCTCGGCGTCCTTCTCCCTATCCCCCCATCCGCCAGACCCCATCCCCTGCCTATGTTTTCCGCAGTCATTTTCGACATGGATGGCGTCATCGTGGACAGCGAGCCTCGCCACGAGCGCGCGTTCCTCGACGTGTTCGAGCAGATGGGCTACGGGCAGACTCACGGCGTCCACTTCGAGCAATACATTGGCCGGTCGGATCGCGCGGTTTGGGTGGACTTCATCGCGCGGCACCAGCCGAAGCAGTCGATCGAGGAGCTCACCGCGTGGAAGCAAAACCATGTCATCGAAATCCTGCGTCGCGAGCAGCCCATCTTCGAGGGCCTGCCAGAGCTCGTCGCCCAGCTCGCGGCGAGTCATCGCCTCGCCGTGGCGTCCGGGTCCGTGCACCTGGTGATTGATGAAGTGCTCGCGATGAAGTCGCTGCGGCGGCATTTCCCAATCGTCGTGAGTGTGCAGGACGTGGCGCACGGGAAGCCGGCGCCCGACATTTTCCTACGGGCGGCGGTGCTGCTCGGAGTGGAACCGGCGGCGTGTTGCGTGATCGAAGATTCCGCCGCCGGAGTCACCGCCGCGCGTGCCGCGGGCATGACGGCGATTGCCATCACGAACACACTGCCAGCGGAGAAGCTCGCGCACGCGCACCACGTGGTGAGGACTTACGGGGAAATTGGGCGACTGCTCACGTAGCGCGCGACTTGCGCCGGAGGCCGCTACACGTCGATCACTGGACCGTTGCCATCGTTGCCGGATGGTTTGCTGGCCGGAGGCGAGCGCCGCACCCGCAGCTTGCCATCGCCCGAGCCGGTCAGCGAGTTGAGCACCACCGAGATCAGTCCGATGACGATTGCCCCCCAGAACGCGGGCCAGAAGCCGTCCACCCGAAAATCTTTCACCAGCGAGCCGACGAGATAAAGCAGGCCGGCGTTGATGACGAACACGAAGAGCCCCAGCGTGAGGACCACCAGCGGCAACGTGAGGACAAACAGCAGCGGGCGCAGAAATGTGGTAAGGATACCGAACAGCAGCGAGGCGACGAAGAGGCTCGTAATAGTATCGTAGTGGATGCCGGAGACAACGTGCGTCGCGACGAGGACCGCGAGCGTGTTGATGGCCCAGCGCTGGATGAAGAGGGTCGCCGGGGACCGAGTCCGGCCCTCGCGCTCGCCCTGCTGGCCTGACCGTGAGCCGATTTTCACGCACGAACCTTGCTGGTCGGGGTTCCGATGCGCAAGGAATGGTTGGGCCGAGAGGATGCACGGGCGCATCTTGAGAAATGGGGTAAGGATATCGCTGACACTGCACTCGCAGCGCAGGCATCTCCCCCGTTGACACCATTGCGCTCCTTGTTAGTGTCGCCCCTCATTTTTCGCGGACTCTCCCGAGAAACAAAACTGCACTCGACACATCCTGTTTATGGCTAAAGCACTGAAATACGTTTACACGTGGGGCAACAAGAAGGCGGACGGCGATGGCTCCATGAAGGCCCTCCTCGGCGGCAAGGGCGCGAACCTCGCCGAGATGACCCGCATCGGCCTGCCCGTGCCGCCCGGCTTCACCATCTCCACCGACGTCTGCACGTATTTCTACGCCAACAAGCGTTCCTACCCGAAGGAGCTCCAGTCCCAGATGGAAGCGGGCGTCGTCAACATGGAAAAAATCATGGGCACGAAGTTTGGCGCGACCGCCGGGATGCCGTTGCTCGTCGCCGTGCGGTCCGGCGCCCGCGACTCCATGCCGGGCATGATGGACACCATCTTGAACCTCGGCCTCAACGACCAGTCCGTGCTCGCGCTCGTCAAGGCCACCGGCAACGAGCGTTTCGCCTGGGATTGCTACCGCCGCTTCATTCAGATGTATGGCGACGTGGTGATGGGCGTGCAGAAGCGCGAGGGCGAGGACCACGATCCCTTCGAGCACACCATCCACACCTTCAAGCACGCGACCTACCATCGGGACATCATTGATTCCGACCTCACCGCCGCCGACCAGCAGGAGCTCGTGAAGCGCTTCAAGGCGCTCGTCAAGGAACGCACGAACAAGGCGTTCCCGAACAATCCGTGGGACCAGCTTCGCGGCGCTGCGGGTGCCGTCTTCGGCTCTTGGATGAACGACCGCGCCAAGGTTTATCGCGCCAAATACAATATTCCTTCCGAGTGGGGAACCGCCGTCAACGTCCAGGCGATGGTGTTCGGCAACACCGGCGAGACCTCCGGTTCCGGCGTCGCGTTCACCCGCAACCCGGCCAACGGCACGAACGAGTTCTACGGTGAGTTCCTCATCAACGCGCAGGGCGAAGACGTCGTCGCCGGCGTCCGCACGCCGGAGCCGGTGCTCAAGCTCAAGGACGTGATGCCCAAGTCCTACGCCGAGCTGCTCAAGGTCCGCGCGACGCTCGAGAAGCACTTCAAGGACGTGCAGGATATCGAGTTCACCGTGCAGGAAGGCCAGCTCTTCATGCTCCAGACGCGCAACGGCAAGCGCACCGCCGCCGCCGCGCTCAAGTTCTCCATGGACATGGTCAAGGAGAAGCTCATCACGCCCGAGACCGCCGTCCTCCGCAACCCGGCCGACCAGCTCGAACAGCTCCTCGCGCCCATCTTCGACCTCGCGGCGGTGAAGCAGGCGACCGTCATCGCCACCGGCCTTCCCGCCGGCCCCGGCGCGGCGACTGGCAAGGTTTACTTCAACGCTGACCGCGCTGTTACAGCGGCGGCTCGCGGCGAAAAGGTGCTCCTCGTCCGCGTCGAGACCTCCCCCGAAGACCTGCGCGGCATGATCGCCGCCGAGGGCATCCTCACCGCGCGCGGCGGCGTCAGCTCGCACGCGGCGCTCGTCGCCCGTCAGATGGGCAAGGTCTGCGTCTGCGGCGCTGCGGCGCTGGTCGTGGACTACGACAAGAAGACCGTCACCATCGCGGGCCAGACCTTCAAGGAAGGCGACTTCCTCTCGATTGACGGCACCGCCGGCACTGTTTACGCGGGCGAGATCAAGACGGCTCCATCCGAGATCATCGCTGGCCTCATCAACAACGACAAGGCCGCCCAAGCCACCGAGAAGTTCAAGAGCTTCAACCAGCTCATGAAGTGGTGCGCACAGTTCAGCCGCCTCGAGGTCCGCACGAATGCGGATAACCCGGAGCAGACCAAGAACGCCATGGCGTTCGGCGCGACCGGCATCGGCCTGTGCCGCACCGAGCACATGTTCTTCGAAGGCAACCGCATTGACGCGATGCGCGAGATGATTCTCGCCGACAGCCTCGCCGACCGTGAAGTCGCGCTAGCCAAGCTCCTCCCATATCAGCGCGAGGACTTCCTCGGCATCTTCAAGGCGTTGGCTGGCTACCCCGCCACCATCCGCTTCCTCGACCCGCCGCTCCACGAGTTCCTCCCGCACGACCAGGCCGCGCAGGCCGACCTCGCCGAGAAGCTCGGCGTGAAGGCCGAGCGCATCAGCGCCCGCGTGCATGAGTTGCACGAGTTCAACCCCATGCTCGGCTTCCGCGGCTGCCGCCTCGGCATCAAGTATCCCGAGATCACCCGCATGCAGGCTCGCGCCGTCTTCGAGGCCGCCGCGCTCTGCGTGAAGGCCAAGATCCCGTGCAAGCCCGAGATCATGATTCCGCTCGTCGGCTTCAAGCGCGAACTCGACCTCCAGACCGCCATCGTCCACGAGACCGCCAAGCAGGTGCAGGCCGAGAAGAAGGTGAAGATCCGCTACAGCGTCGGCACGATGATCGAAGTCCCCCGCGGCGCGCTCACGGCCAACGAAATCGCCGAGACCGCCGAGTTCTTCAGCTTCGGCACCAACGACCTCACTCAAACTTGCATGGGCATGAGCCGCGACGACTCCGGCTCCTTCCTCGGACCTTATCAAGAGGCCGAGATCATGAAGAAGAACCCGTTCGCCTCCATTGACCAAACCGGTGTGGGCCAGCTCATGGAGATGGCGATCGCGAAGGGCAACCAAACCCGCCCCGGCATCAAGCTGGGCATCTGCGGCGAACACGGCGGCGACCCTGACTCCGTGAAGTTCTGCCATCGCATCGGCCTCACCTACGTGAGCTGCTCGCCCTTCCGCGTCCCCGTCGCCCGCCTCGCTGCCGCGCAGGCGGCGATCGAGGAGAAGCGCAAGGCCGCCAAGCCCGCGAAGAAGAAGTAACCTGCAGCGGCGGCCTCTGACCGCCGCCTCTTTTTTCGCTCTCAGAGCGACGTCATCAATCAGCCGCCTCGGGAAACCCGGGCGGCTTTTTTCGTGCGCACCACTTCACATTCCGATAAGCCAGACGTCGTGATGTCCCTTCTCCAACCGGTGGTCGTGGTCGGCGTGCGTTAGTATGCCCGCCCTCGCCGATCTCGATCCCGCCACGCTTGCGCAACAGTTCGCGGAGTGGGGCTACAAGCCCAGCCACGCGGCGCGCGTGCTCCGCGCCTTCTACGAGGGCCGCGAGATCATCGGCTCTTCGGCGCATGGGCTGCCGCAGGGCTTGGTGGAGCGGTTGCGCACGGAGTTCGCTCCGGGCGCGGCGACGCTCGCGGCGCGCCAGGTCGCGGCGGATGGGACAACCAAGCTGCTGCTGCGTCTCGGCGACGGGCGCACGGTGGAGTCGGTGCTGATGCCGGATTTCCGGGCCGACCGCGCGGCGGGCTGCCTCTCCTCGCAGGTCGGCTGCGCGATGGGGTGTGATTTCTGCGCGACGACGAAGACCGGCTTCGAGCGCAATCTCACGGCCGGGGAAATCGTGGAGCAGTTCCTCGCGCTGCGGCGGGAGGCGAACGCGGTCGGACGCAAGCTGCAGACCCTCGTCTTCATGGGCATGGGCGAGCCGATGCTCAACCTCGACGCCGTCCTGACTGCCGTGCGCCGGCTCGCGGACAACGCGCTCGGTGCGCTCGGCTGGCGGCAGATAACGGTCTCCACCGTCGGCATTGTGCCGGGCATCGAGGCGCTCACGGCCACGGGGCTGAACATCCATCTCTCCGTTTCCCTGCACGCTCCTGACGACGCCACGCGCGCCCGGTTGCTGCCGATGGGCAAGCGCTT
>SIBB01000160.1 GCA_009695395.1 Pedosphaera sp.
GAGCGCGGAGAACGCGGTGCGGGAGTTGGCCACCGTGTTGATGCGGATGCCGAACCACGCCACGCCGTAGCTGCCGAGGATGCCCAAGATGGAGCAGAGCAGGATGACCACCACGTCGGTGATGCTCTTGTGCTGGAGAATCTTGAAGTAATAGAAAATGCACGCCGCGATGAGTATCCAGAGTATGGAGAGGAACTTGCCCTGCTGGAACAGGTAGGTCTTGCACGTGTGCCAGATGATGTCGGACACCTCGTGCATGGACTGGTGGACTTGGAGCGCCTTGGTCTGCTGATACTGCACCCAGCCGTAGAACGACCCCAGCGCGCACACGACGATGCCGAAATACATCAGCGCGTAGCCGCTCACCTGGCTGCCGAAGAGGTTGAACGAGACCTTGCTCAGGTCCGGCAGGTTGATGTCCGCCTCGCCGGCGAAGGCCGGTAAGGAGGCCAGGAAGGTGACGAGGAGAAACCCGAGGAACCGCGATTTACCTTTCAGCATAATGAGTCTTGTGGACTGTGTTTTGTTGGCGCGAGGTCGTTATCGACACCGGACCGTGCTTTGTTTTGTTCGGCGACGCGCCAGTGAGTAGAGGGAAGCAAACCGAGGGTCAAGCCCTATTCCCGACGAGGCCAAAAGTGGTTCGCACGGCTTGCGCGCGGCTGCGCAAGTTCAGTTGCCCGAGGCCGCCTCTGGCTTCAACGGCGGGTTTCCGGCCAGCAGTGCGGCGAGGTTGTAGTGCGTGTAGCGGGTGTGGCTGGCGGGGTTCTTCGAGTCCGCGTTGGCCACCCAGAAGTCCAGCGTGTCCGGCGCGAAGAGGACGGAATGGATGTTCGAGGTCATGCAGACGGGCCGGGTCATCAGGTCGCGCGCGCCATCCATGTCGAGCTTGCCGAAGCCGCCCTTCACGCGGCGGGCCAGCTCCTCGTAACGGTCGCCAGCACTCAGGAGCACGGCGTCCTTGATGGGATGCGGGAGCTGCGGGTGCGCCTGGTTGGGCAGGACGACCTCGAACTTCGTCGGTGTCGCCGCAATGCCCACGGCGCGCTTCGATTTGCCGTCGGCGATGACGTAGTAGTATTCGCAGGTGCGCGGGCCGCGCTGCATGATGGCGAGGGCTTCGTCAAGCGTGCCGGCCTTCTCCATGACTTCGCGGATGAGCTGCGCCATCGGCTTGCCGTCCCACTGGCCTTCGCCGCGCCCGCCCATCTCGCCGACGCTGATGTGCTTCGCGTTCATGGCCGTGACGGAACCGATGAAGCCGGCATAGCTGATGTTGACCCACGCGTGGCCTTGCTCCGGCTGGTGGACGATGACCGTGGCGTTCTGCTCCAGCCCGATGCCCTTCATGTAGTCGAGCACGCGTCCGTGGTAAATGCGTCCGCCCACCGTGGCGTCACCGAAGACCGCGAAGCCGCTGCAATGAAACAGCTCTGGGAAGTAGTTTGCCAGCCGCGCCTCCTCGCGCAGGACGCCCGCCGCCGAAGCCATCGCGTCCATCTCGCGCGTGTAGCGCGGGTCCACGAATTTCCCGAAGCGGCCCGTGGCTTCCTCAATCTCGCTGAAGAACCAGCGCGATTTCGCGAACGAGCTGCCGACGCCGACGCCGTAGAGCACGCGGTCCATGAGGTTTTGCACCTCGGCCTTGAGCAGGGTGCCGTGCTGTGCGCCCATTTCCTCGGGCGTGCCCTTGAGGAAAAGCACCTTCGTCCCGTCATGAACTTCCAGCCGGCCCGCCCCGTGCGAGGCGACCAAGCGGCGCTCGCCGGTGACGGGGCCGAGCGAGGGAACCTGATTGTCGAGCATCGAGGGCGCGACTTGCAGGAAGCGCACGATGTGGGCGAGCGCGACCTTTTCCACCTTGTCACCAGCGTTGGTGGGGAGCTTCCACTTCTCGTCAGGCCACGCGGCCTCCTGCTTCAAGTTCCGCAAATCCACCGTGACGAAAGCCTTATTGCCATCCGACCAACCGAGGCGCGCGGGCAGGCCGTCGGTGGCGCGCACCCACAGGTGCAGAGTGCCGGCGGGAATCTTGAGTGCCTCGATGGCCTGCGGCTGCGGCGTGGCGCGCAACACGCGGCAAGTCACGCCATCGAGTTGTTCGTCTTCGCCGCGCTCGACTTTGCAGAGGAGCGGCAGCAGCGCGAGCTGTTCGCGCGGCAAGGGGAGTTTCCATTTGCCGAGCTTGGTGTCGTCCAGCTTGTCCGGTGCGCTCGCGAACCGCGCGATGCCGGGTTGGCCCACAACGCTGAACTTCTTCCCGGGCGCGTGAATCCACAGCGACTCGCCGTCGCGGCCCGCCGCGTAGGGTTCGCCGTTGATATCCGCAGCGAGGCGGAGTCGGTTCGGGGCCTGCCACGCGAAGTCCAGCTCGCGACCAAGCAAGTCGTTGGGCAAACCATCGGCGCGGGAAATCTTCAATGTGGCAGCGAGCGTCTGCGCGGGTGCACCGGGAGTTGGCTCGATGAGCGCGGCGAGTTTGATCAGCGCCTGGCTGAACAGCTCGACGGACGTGGGCTTCGGAGTTTCCTGCGCGCGGGAGATCGGGGCAGCCAGCAGCAACGCAGCGATGAGCAGCAGACGGACTTGGTTCATAGCGAGAGCGTAGAAGGCGCAGAGCGAGTGTGCAAGCTCGAGGAGCTACTTGTCCGGTCCGAGCGAGAAGGTGACTAGCACGGGTCGGTGGTCCGATGCCTCGCGCCACCATGGCAGCGCGAGGACACACGTCTGCTCCGGCACAACGCGGGCGGCGAGAGCGCGGTTCACCAGCACGTAGTCGAAGCGCGAGTAGGCGTCCTCACGATTGTAGAAGTAAGTCCACGTCACGTTCGCGCCGAGGCGTTGGAGCGGGGCGTCCGGTGCGGCGCGCGTGGCCTCCTCGGGGCGCAGGTCTACGAGCGCGTTGCGGGCGCGCCCGATGATGGTGCGGATGGGCTTGGCCTCGCGCGTGTCGTTGAGGTCGCCCAGCACCAGAAGCAGTGCCTCGGGATTCGTCGTGAGCCGCGCGTCAATTTTCTCGCGTAGCAAGAGCGCCTCTTGCTCCCGCAGTTCGGCTTGGTCAGCTTCGGGCACGGATCGTTTGGACTTCAAGTGCGCCGTCAGCAGCGTGAGTTGAAACTGCGGCGTGACTTGGATGTCGAGTTCCACAAACCCCCGGCTCACGCGGAAGCGCCGGCCATTGAGGAGGAAGCTGTCGTCCGTGTGCGGTCGCCGCGCGACGATGGGAAAGCGGCTCAGGACGGCGACGTGGATGTTTGTGTCGCGGCCGCTGATGTGTTCCCAGTGCGGGTAGTTGAGGCCGGCGGTTTGCAGGCTGGCGCGAAGCTCCAGCAGCGCGTTGGTGCTGCCAATTTCCTGAAGTGCCAGCACATCCGCGCGCACGGCCAGCAATGTGTCACGCACCTTGGCCTTGCCCTCGGTGGTTTTCGCGGTGCGCCCCGGCACTGGGCGGTCGAGGTAGTTCTCGACGTTGTAGGTCGCCACACTGAAGCGCTCCGCAGCACCACCCCCGGTCGCCAGCAGCCAGGCGGCGGCAAGCAGGAACAGGAGACGGGGAGGCATGGCCGGCAGGTTTAGGGAAAAGCCCGGCGGCGGCAAGCGCATCTCAGACAGAGGAGGGAGAGTTGCACGCGGATGACAAGGATAACGCGGATGGAGAAGAGCCCGGGAATGAACGGCCTTGTCTTTATCCGGGTCATCCGGGTCATCTACGGGCAAATAATCTACCCCCCGCGTTTGACACCCGGCAGCGCCGACCCTACGTTTGGGCTAGCACTCAGATGAGCACCGCCACCGCCACCGAATCCGTCCTCAGTCTCACGCCCAGCGCTGCCGAGCAGGTCAAGACCATGCTCGCGAATGAAAAGGACAGCGCCGGGAAAATCCTCCGTGTCTATGTCGAGAAGGGAGGCTGCTCCGGCATGCAATACGGCATGGTCTTCGATGAGCAGCGCGATGGAGATGTGGCGGACGAGTTCCACGGCGTGGGTGTGCTTACGGACGCCATCAGCGCCGACCTCCTGCGGGGCTGCGTCATTGACTACAAAGACGAGATGACCGGCGGCGGGTTTAAGATTTCCAATCCCAACGCCAAGCAAAGCTGCGGCTGTGGGAAGTCCTTTGAGGCCTAGCCCGACTTGATCAATTGGCGCAGGCCGACAGCAGCCCTTCCGTGCGATGCGGAGGGGCGCTTCGTTTTCAGGGGACGCGCCGGTGCTGGGAAGCTTGGATTGATTTGCCGGGAAAGGGCCCAAAGCTCGCAAAGAATTCCTACCCCGCCTCCCTTTGTGCCCTCTGTGCCCTTTTGTGCCAAAATCCCCTCTACTTCTCTGTCCATCCTGATTGAGGTTCGCTTTGAACCTTGAACTTTGAACCCCGAACTTTGAACGTCGCGCATGAGCCAACCCTTCCGAGTCGCGTTCATCGGCATTGACCATCCCCACGGCGCGGCGTGGCGCGAGTCGCTGCTGCATCTCGCCGGCGAAATTGCCATCGCAGCCATCGTGCCGGAGTTTCCCGGCACGCTCGCAAGCTTGGAGGAACAACTCGCCACCGTGCCGCGCTTCGGCAGCGTTGCCGATCTTCTCTCCCAAGGCACGCACCTCTTCGACGGCGCGGTCCTCTGCCTGCCCAACGACCGCACCCCCGCCGCGCTGGAACAGCTCGCCGCCGCTGGCAAACACGTCCTCACCGAGAAGCCGTGCGGGCTGAACGCCGCCGCCGCGCGCCTGGCCTTGGAGAAGGTCCGGCAGTCCGGTGTCGCGTTCCAAACCGGCTACCTCTGGCGTTACGACGAAGGCGCACAGCGGCTCAAGGCGATGGTTGCCGAGGGCCGCTTCGGCAAGCTCATCAGCGTCGAGATGACCTGCGTGACCAGCGACGCGAACCGGCGCGGCCCGGCGCACTTCCTCTTCGACCCGCAGTTGAGCGGCGGCGGCTTCTTCAACTGGCTCGGTTGCCACTACCTCGACTTGCTCACCTACGTCACCGGCCAGTCTGTGACTGCCGTGACCGCGCGCACCGGAGTCTTTGGCGAGACGCCGCTGGGCGTCGAGGACGGCGGCTCCGCCATCTTCGACCTGTCGGGCGGCGGGTTGGCGACGTTCACCGGTGGCTATTGGCTGCCACGCTGGGCGAGCGAATGGCGCTGGGCGTTGCGCGGCAGCCAGCGCTGGGTGCATTGGGATCCGAACCGCGCGGGCACCAGCGGCGTGCTGGAGATTCACGGCCCGCAGCCGCAGTTCCACGCGATGGAAGAGGTCTTCTCCCTGCCGCCGGACGCGACGCCCGGCTACAGCGGCTATCGCAGCCGAGAGTTGATTCGCGATTGGATTGCCGTCGCGCGCGGCGAGCGCCGGGAATGCCGCAACACAACAGCTTCCGCCCTCGCGACGCTGGAGTTGATGGATGCGATGTATCGCGCCAGCGCGGAGGGACGGCGGGTCCAGTTGGGGCAACGGCCCGCTTGACCGGACCGCCGCGCGGCGTAGTCTGCGCTCCGAATCGGGGAGCCAACCGGCCGCGCGTGCGGCAAAGGCTGAGAGGGTTGCGCGGGAGCGTGACCGACCCATAGAACCTGCTCCGGGTAATGCCGGCGAAGGGAAGCCCCCAGCATCGGCCTCCTTTCCCCAACCCCCAGCAAGTCGCAGTGCGCGCCGACACAACTAATTACTAATCACGAATTACTCTCCCATGATCGCCGACCCCAAGACCTCCTTCGAACCCCACAGCAGCGAGCAACTGCCCGCCTCCAAACGCGTCTATCTGCCCGGCCAGCTTCACGCCGACGTGCAGGTGCCCGTGCGAGAAATCGAGTTGTCGCCAACGAAGTCCTACACCGGCGCGGTCTCGGTGAACGATCCCGTGCGCGTGTATGACTGCTCCGGTCCGTGGGGCGACCCCGCATTTACCGGCACGTCGGACGAAGGTTTGCCTGCGCTGCGCGCGAAGTGGATTCAAGCGCGCGGTGACGTGGCCGAATACTCCGGCCGCGAGGTGAAGCCGATGGACAACGGCTATCTCTCCGGCAAGCACGCGGAGTTCGCGAGCAAGGCGGAGAAGAACCGGCTCGTGGAATTCCCCGGGCTGCTCGGCCAGCGCCGCAAGCCGCTGCGGGCCAGCAAAGGTCATCCCGTCACGCAGCTCTGGTATGCCAAGCAGGGCATCATCACGCCCGAGATGGAGTTCATCGCCCTCCGCGAGAACATGGGTCGCGCGAAGATGGCCGACCTAGCGAAGGACAATGTCCGCAACGTCCTCGACAAACAGCATTCCGGTTCGAGCCAACTTGCGAGCAGCGAGTATTCGCCCTCGGTGTTCCGCCGTTTTCCGCAGCGCATCCCGAAGGAGATCACGCCCGAGTTCGTCCGCGCCGAAGTCGCCGCTGGCCGCGCCATCATTCCCGTAAATATCAATCATCCTGAAAACGAGCCGATGATCATCGGGCGCAACTTCCTCGTGAAGATCAACGCGAACATCGGCAACAGCGCCGTCGCGTCGAGCATCGAGGAGGAGGTCGAGAAAATGCGCTGGGCCACCAAGTGGGGCGCGGACACCGTCATGGACCTCTCCACCGGCAAGAACATCCACGCCACGCGCGAATGGATTCTCCGCAACTCGCCCGTGCCCATCGGCACTGTGCCGATTTATCAGGCGCTCGAAAAAGTCGGCGGCAAGGCCGAGGAACTCACCTGGGAGATTTACCGCGACACGCTCATCGAACAGGCCGAGCAAGGCGTGGATTATTTCACCGTTCACGCCGGCGTGCTGCTGCGCTTCATTCCGCTCACCGCCAATCGCATGACCGGCATCGTCAGCCGTGGCGGTTCAATCATGGCGAAGTGGTGTCTCGCGCATCACAAGGAAAGTTTCCTCTACACGCACTGGGACGACATCTGCGATATCATGGCCGCCTACGACGTTTCGTTCAGCATCGGCGACGGGCTGCGTCCCGGCTCGATTGCTGATGCGAACGATCAGGCGCAGTTCGGAGAACTCGAAGTGCAGGGCGAGTTGACGAAGCGCGCGTGGGCCAAAGGCGTGCAAGTGATGAACGAAGGTCCGGGCCACGTGCCGTTGCACATGATCGAGGAGAACATGGCCAAGCAACTCGAGTGGTGTCACGAAGCGCCGTTCTACACGCTCGGACCGCTCACCACCGATATCGCGCCTGGCTACGACCACATCACCAGCGGCATCGGCGCGGCGATGATCGGTTGGTATGGCTGCGCGATGCTCTGCTACGTCACGCCCAAGGAACACCTCGGTCTGCCGAACAAGAAAGACGTGAAAGATGGCGTCATCACCTACAAGATCGCCGCGCACGCCGCCGACCTCGCCAAAGGCCATCCCGGCGCCCAATACCGCGACAACGCGTTGAGCAAGGCGCGCTTTGAATTCCGCTGGGAAGATCAATTCAACCTCAGCCTCGACCCCATCACTGCGCGCGAGTTCCACGACGAAACGCTTCCGCAGGAAGGCGCAAAGACCGCGCATTTCTGTTCCATGTGCGGTCCGCACTTCTGCTCGATGAAAATCACCGAAGACGTCCGCAAATACGCCGCCGAACAAGGCATCG
>SIBB01000161.1 GCA_009695395.1 Pedosphaera sp.
ATCGCCGCGCTCGACGTGAACATCATCCCGCAGGGCGGCACCGCGATCGGTGAGACGATTCAGACCGCACTGGCCGCGTTCAAGGACGGCGATAACCACAAGGTCCTCGTCCTCTTCACCGACGGCGAAGACCACGAATCCGGCGTGCTCGAGGCCGCACAAGCCGCGAGCAAAAAGGGCCTGCGCATCTTCACCATCGGCATCGGCACCGCGACCGGAGAGCTCATCCGCGTGGCCGATGCGAAGGGCAAGGTGGACTTCCTGAAAGACGACAGCGGCAACGTGGTGAAATCCAAGCTCAACGAAACGCTCCTCCAGCAAATCGCCGGTGCGGCCAACGGCTTCTACCTCAACCTGCGCGGCGCAAACACGATGGACGTGCTCTACGAACGCGGCCTCGCCCCGCTGCCCAAGTCCGAGTTCAACGCCAAGCTGATGCAGCGCCACCACGAGCGATTTTACTGGCCCCTCGGAATCGCGATTGTTTTGCTCATCACTGAAATGTTCCTGCCTGAGAGAAAAAAAACTGGAGCTCGGACGCCCACGCCCACGTCCGCAGCAGCAGCCGCTCTCCTTTATCTTCTCCTTTCGATCCTCTGCCCGATCTCCGCCAGCGCCTCCTCCGCCACCGCGCTCAAGAACTACGAGTCCGGCAAATACGAAGCCTCCCTCAAGGAATACGACCGCCTCCGCCGCGAACGGCCCGAGGATGCCCGCCTCGCCTACAACGCCGGGGCCGCAGCCTATCAGTCCAAACAGTTTGAGGACGCCACGCGCCACTTCAGCAGCGCCACGGGGGCGCGCGACCCCCAGCTCGCCCAGAGCGCGTTCTACAATCTCGGCAACGCCTACTTCCAATTCGGCGACATCGCCGCCGAAGCCGCGCAGAAACAGGAGGCATGGCAAAGCTCCCTCGGCTTCTACGACACCGCGCTGAAGCTCAACGCGGCGGACGCCGACGCCAAACACAACCGCGACTTCGTGCAGCGCAAGTTGGAGGAACTGAAGCAACAGCAGGAGAAGCAGCAGGACAAGGACGACAAAAAGCAGGACGACAAGAAAGACGACCAGCAGAAGAAGGACGACAAAAAGGACGACAAAAAGGGCGACGACCAGAAGCCGGAAAAGCCCGATAGCTCCAAACCAGACGAGAAGCAGAAACAAGAGCCACCCAAGCCCGACCAACCCGGCGACCAAAAGCAGCCGGACCAAAAAAAGCCCGACGACAAGAAGGGTGACCCAAAGCAAAATCAACCCGGTGACAAAGGCGGAAAAGACGAGAAGGACGCCGCCCAATCGGCTGCCGCGCTCGGCCAGATGACGCCGCAGCAGGCGATGCAGTTGCTCGACTCCCAACGCGGCGAGGAACGCGCCCTCATCTTCCTCCCCACCAACGCCACGCAGAAGGCCAGCGGTCGCGTGCTGAAAAACTGGTGATGAAGTCACCCAAGAACCGTGTGGTAGGGCGCGTCTGTCCCCAGCGCGCCGGTTTGACCTCCGAACACTTCAACGGCGCGCTGGGACAGACGCGCCCTCCCCCGCGCTCTTTCTTCGCTTGGCTGCTCGCCGCCGGTTGCTTCCTCATCCTCCTTTCCTCCGCCCACGCTGTCACCTTCAGCGCGGCGCTCGACCGCACCACCATCCGCGTGGGCGAGCAGGTGGTGCTCACGTTGCATTTTCAGGGTGGCCAGCCTTCCGGTGTGCCGCGTTTGCCCACTGTTGCGAACCTCCAGTTCCAGGCCGCGCGCCCCACGCAGTCCACGACGCTCATCAACGGCCAGCTCTCGCAGTCCGTGACATTTCCCTTCGTCATCACCGCGTCGCAGCCGGGCGACTACACCATCCCCAGCTTCAACGTCCCCGTCGGGGCGGGCACGCTCCCCACGCAGCCGCTGGCGCTGAAGGTGCTGCCGGCGAACGCAAAAATCTCCGACACCGAAGCCTTCCGGCAGTTCACGTTCGCCAAAATCCGCGTGGGCAAAACCAACTTCTTCGTCGGTGAACCCTTCGCGCTGGAAGTGCGGCTCTACTTCACCGGCGGCGGCGAATTCCAGATGCCGGCACTGCGCGGCGACGGCTTCACCCTCACCCCGTTTCAGCATCAACAGGGACAGGAGCAGGTCGGCAATGTCGCTTATCGCTTCCTCCTCTTCCGCGCCGTGGCCACCCCGGTGAAGGCCGGAAAACTCCCCCTCGGCCCGGTCCAGTGCTCTTTCAATCTCCACCTCCGCTCCAGCGGCGGCGATGTCTTCGACCTCTTCAATCGCGGCGTGCGCGCGCAGCCCGTCACCATCCTCAGCGACCCGCTCGACATACTCGTGCAGCCCCTGCCCACCGAGGGACGGCCCGCTGACTTCAACGGAGCCGTGGGCAATTTCCAGATGACCGCGAGCGCGGCCCCGCTGGATGTGGCCGTCGGTGACCCCGTCACGGTGCGCGTGCAGGTCAGCGGGCGCGGCGCCCTCGACAGCGTGCGGATGCCGCCGCTCGATTTTGGCGAGGCGTTCAAATCCTATCCACCGAGCGTGGCGACGGAGATGCCTGACCCCCTCTCGATGACGGGAGTGCGCAAACTCGAGCAGGTGGTGCAACCGCAGAACGCGGACGTGAAGGAACTGCCCGCGTTCGGCTTCAGCTTCTTCGATCCCGACGCCCGCACGTATCGCACGCTCAAGCACGCCGCGACGCCGCTGCGCGTGCGCGCCGCCGCCGCCGCACAGGCTCCGACCGTGGTGATGACCACGACGAACACGGCCACCGCCGCTGCCGCCGCGACGGAACTCGTCCACATCAAGCCGCACCTCGGTGTCATGGCGGCTTCTGGTGCGCTGCGGAGGCCGGCCTTCTGGCTCGTGTCCGGCGTGCCATTCGCGCTTTGGATCGCATTGCTGACGCGCCGAAAGCAGGCGGAGAAGCTCGCGAACAACCCGCGTCTCCGCCGTCGCCGCGGAGTGGAGAAGCTGGTGAACGCGGGCCTGGCCGAACTGCGACAGCAGGCCGCCGCTGCGCAAGCGGAGGCGTTCTTCGTGAACCTGTTCCGGCTGTTGCAGGAGCAACTCGGCGAACGCCTCGGCCTGCCGGCCAGCGCCATCACGGAGGAAGTGATTGACGAGCGCGTGAGGGCACTCGGCGCGAGCGAGGAGACCTGCCGGTCGCTGCACGCGCTCTTTCAAGTCTGCAACGCCGCCCGCTACGCGCCCGTGCGCGAGACAAGCGAGCTTTCGAAGCTGGCGCAGCAGTTCTCCGACGCCGTGGACGCCCTGCGAAAGCTGGAGGTGGCGGGATGAAGACTTTTTTTTCAAAAAGCCTTTCCTGGCTGTCGCTATTGCTCGTCTCCACTTGGACCGTCGCCGCCCACCCGGCCGCGGAATTTGAGGTGGCGAACAAGCTGTTCGAGCAGGGCAAGTTTGCGGACGCGGCAGCGGGCTACGAGCGACTGCTGACGAATGGACCCACAGCGGCGCTGCATTTCAATCTCGGCAACGCACGGTTCAAGAGCGGCCAGCCCGGTAGGGCGATTTACCATTATCACCACGCGCTCCGGCTCGCGCCGCGCGACCCGGACTCACGCGGCAATTTGCAGTTCGCCCGGCGCAGTCTCGGGGCAACGGTGGAGGAAAATCTCGGCCAGCACTTGCTCCGCCTGCACACGCTGGACGAGTGGGCGTGGCTGGCTTGTGTGGGGCTTGGCGTCTGGTTTCTGCTGCTCGCGCTGGGTGAGGCTCTGCCTGCGAGGCGCGCTGCCTTTGCCGGACTCATGAAGGGTTTTGGCTTGCTGGCGTTCTTTCTCACCGCGTTGCTCGGTTCCGCGCATTGGGACCGGAGCGCGACGCGACTGGCAGTCGTTGTGGTGGGGGAAGCGCCCGTCCGGCCCGGTCCACTGGCGGAGTCGAAGGTGGCGTTCGCGCTGCGGGACGGCGCGGAGGTGACCGTGCTGGAAGCGAAGGACGACTGGCTGCATGTGAGGGACGCCGGGCAGCGCGCCGGCTGGGTGCGACGGGACGCGCTGTGGCTGTTGCCGTGAATCGAGTTTCCAATTGAAGCCAGAGGCCTGCCTGAGCCTGATCATATTCCAACTTGGCATGAAAATGGGCGCTGGCTAAAGTCCGCGCCATGTCTCAGCCAACTACTGAACCCGCCAACGGGGATGTCGCCTACTTCAACCAGATTCTGAAAGCCGGCGTGGACGCCGGCTGTTCGGATGTCCACATAAAGGTCGGCACGCCGGCGTCCTACCGCATCAGCCGCGCGTTTCACTCCATTGACTTCGTCCCCACGCAGGTGTGGATGCAGAGCGTGATCGACGGCATCTGCCCCAAGCACATGAAGGCCGGACTGGAGGCGGACCGCGAGACGGACTTTTCCTACTCCGCGCCGGGCGTAGGCCGATTCCGCACGAACGTGTTCCAGGCGCTGGGGCGCTGGTGCATCGTCATGCGCTACATCAAGGCCACCGTCCCCAGTTTCGAAAAACTTGGCCTGCCCGAAATTCTCAAGACAGTGGCGGAATCCCCGCGCGGCATCGTGCTGATGGCCGGCACCACTGGCTCCGGCAAGTCCACGACGCTCGCGGCGATGCTCGAGCATCTGAACAACAACTTCCGCAAGCACATCGTCACGCTGGAGGACCCCATCGAGTTCGTCTTCGAGGAGAACCAGTGCCTCATCGAGCAGCGCGAGCTGAACCTCGACACGATGAGCTTCCACCGAGCGATGAAGAGCGCGCTGCGCGAAGACCCGGACGTGATCATGGTCGGTGAGATGCGAGACGCCATCAGCTTCCAGACCTCCATCAGCGCGGCGGACACCGGCCACACGGTCATCTCCACGATGCACACCACGAGCGCCAACAGCTCGGTGGGCCGCATCCTAGAATACTTCAAGCAGGACGAGCGCGACACCATCCGCCGCCAGTTGGCCGGCACGCTGCGCTCCGTTTGCTGTCAGCGCATGATGCCGACGGCGGACGGCGGGATGCGCCCGGCGCTTGAGATCATGATCAACACGATCTCCATCCGGAAGGCCATCGAGGAAAACCAGCTCGGCAAGCTCCTGCCCATTATCGAGGGCAGCCGGAAAATCGTTGAGACCGACGGTATCTCGCTCTGGGAAGATCAGGGCGAGGGAATGATGAGCTTCAACCAGTGCATCTACAACCTGCTCCAGCAGGGGATCATCACCGAGGAGCGCGCGATGGAAAAGGCCTCCAACCCGCAGCAGCTCAAGATGTGGCTGGAAGGCATCTTCACCAGCTCCGGCGGCATCACCGGCTAATCCCGTTGGTCTGTCGCGACGATGCGCGGCACCGGCTGCGGGTGACTAAAGCTCCACCCAAGATGAGATGACAAACGAGCCGCTGGGGCCATTGCTTCCGAGGTTTACATCGTAGTGAAACTCGAAGTGTCCGTTCATGCTGACGGTGTTGACGATGACGGCACCCACCACGTCGTAGTTGTCGTTGCCGCCGCCGCCGGATTTGAAGTCCGCCTGCGGCGCTGTAAACGCCGGTCGAAAAGTGCGGCGGGGTCACGGATGTGACAGGGCGGTTCAAAAGTGCGGCATCTTCATGAACAATGAAGCATGTATCGCATTATGGAAGACTGGACCGACATACGGGAACGGGTGGCCGCGCGCAAAGGCGAAACCACGAGCAGGCTCCGGGCTCTGGCGAGTTTGAGCCAGGGTTCCAAAAACATCCCTTCCTCCTCCAGGGTCATCCAATAATGCCGCCGTCCGCCCCATTGTCGGGCAGGGGCCTCCGTGCGGCTGGTGGAGAGTTGGCGAAACGCCGCTTGCAGCCGGGTGACGGTGGCACGCCCCACGCCCATTGCGGCGGCGGTTTGCGCCAGTGTCGCCCCCAGCAGGGCTGGCAGCAAAAGGGCCTGCGCCCGACGCAGTTCTTTTAGGTTCGTTGGCGAGTCGGCGGCAACTTACGCGCGTTTCACGGTCACGGGATCGATGTTGGGTGTTCGAGGGATCCCCAAAAAAAACAGATTTCACCTCATCTTGAAAGTGAATTAGAATTAGCGGGGGAAATCGCTCTCAAGAGCGGGTCAGTCCAGGTCGAGCGTGAAGTTGCGGGTCACGTTGCTACCAAACTTGAGGCTGGAGACATGGCCATCAACCCAGTTTAGATTTCCCGAGCCATTCCTTGGGCCGGGCGGGAGTCCCAGACCCGTCGGCACAGGGCGAGTGTATTGGTTGCCCAGCGAACTGGTTTCGGCGCCGCCGTTGTGGCGATAGAGCGTCGTGTTGATTCCGCCCGGGAAACTGCCCAGATCGTCTGCGTAGAGAACCGCATTAAAGCCATCGGTGTCTGCATGAATCACGGTGCCAACAGTGTCCTGCACCTGGGCGAAACGAACTTTGGTGGTTGCTGCCGTGCTCATACGCCCGTTTTGGGCGTAGCAAATGCCGATGCTCGAGATGAAGCCGGGGGTCGATTGTCCCGCAACTGGTTTGAAGCCAGGACACTCGAACACTTTGCCAGCTCGGTTTGCGGTGTTCAGGGGATCGGCCTTCCCAATGTAAGCGCCGAGGACGCGGTAGTAGGTTTCGGCTTGGGCTCCGCCAAAGGTTCTGGCGAAAACGTCATCGTTGTCGTCGGCGTAGAGCCGGGCTGCCAAGGCCAGCGTCTTGAGGTTGTTCTGACAAGCAACAGCGTGGGCCTTGGACTTCGCTTTCCCCAAGGCTGGCAAGAGCATCCCGGCGAGAATCGCGATGATCGCGATGACGACGAGAAGTTCGATGAGCGTGAACGCGGCGGCGCGAGGCGAGGAGCGGGCGTGCTGGCGTGGCATGGGTTGCGTGCGGTTGAGTATTCCCAGGCTAGCACGCGTTCGCTTTCTGTCCATGCTCAAATAGGCTGCCGACGCAAGCGCAGGCGCATCACCGTCCCGGCTGCTTCGGCCGGAGGCGGGGCGGAGGCTTCCCGGCCAAGGTGCTCGCCCGCTTCGCCCAGGCGCACAGTTCCGCCGGGCTTTCCAGCACGGGGGCGGGGAGGCATTGCTTCGCGTTGGGCTGGAACGGGCCGCTGCCGCCGGCGGCGTAGTCAGGCCGCGTGGAGGCGTCGGTTTTGAAGTAGAGCCGGCCTTGATGGAGGGTGCCGAAGCAGACCGCGTGGCGGTAAATCCCCTGCCCGCCAAACATCCGGCGGAACGTGACGCCGGTCAGTCGGGCGAGTTGCTCGCGGACGAATTGGGTGAAGCTCTCGTCCCTCATGCTATGTGCTGGAGGTTGCCATCGGCAGTGCTCGGGATCATTTTGGAAACTTGGCAAAGGCTTAAAGCAAAAAGGCCGGCCTGCTCGCGCAGGCCGGCCTGGTGAATTTCAGTCCGTGACGGACCGAGGGACTGGATTACATGTCCATGCCGCCGGGACCGTGGTGGTCGCCGCCAGCAGCCGGCTTGTCCTTCTCGGGCATGTCGGTGATGAGGCACTCGGTGGTGAGCAGAAGCCCAGCGATGGAGCTGGCGTTCTGG
>SIBB01000162.1 GCA_009695395.1 Pedosphaera sp.
GCATGCCGATGAGCACGTCGGGGCGAATCTTGCGCAGGAAACGAAGTTGGCCCTCGGTGCCCATGACCTTGCCGCCGCCGGTGCTGGCGGTGAACACGCCGAACTCCGTGCTGCCATAGTGCGCGAGCCAGAACGCGAGATGCGGCGCGTAGGGGAACATGTTCAGCAGCTTGTCCTCGCGGCGCGCGCCGCACACGCCGAAGACGCGCTCGCCGGCGAGTTGGAGATTCGCGATGTCGTGATTCGTGTAGAGGAACGGCACGGGGTCGGCGCTACGGCCCGTGGTGCTCGTGAGGAAGATGGGGCGAAACTCGGATTCGAAACCTTGTGCGACGTGCTCGCGACCGTGGAGCAACGCGCGGAGGATGGAGGAGGGGCGGCGCGAGAGAACATTGCGGTCGGGGATGAGCAGGAAGTCGCGGGCCTTCTGCGGATTGTCCGGCGTGTTGAGCAGGTCGGCCTTGCTGGTGAAGGGCAGGCGTCGCAGGTCGTCGAGCGAATGGAAGTCGGCGGCGGTGAGCTTGAGCTGGCGGAACAGCTCGCGGTAGTGCGCGGAGAAGGGCAGCACGGTATCGCGCAGCCAGTGGTGCAGGCGCTCGGCTTGCAGGGCGCGGACGGTGGCTTCAGGCAGCCGCTGCCACTTCGTGGTGAGGAGTTTGGTGCTCATAGGATGGCTCCTTGGGGTTCACTAGTTTTTTGATGTCGGCGAGGTTCTCCTCGGCCACGCGGCGACCGAGGGAAATGTATTTCATGGGATTGGAGAAATCGTGCCAGCGCGAGTCGCACGCGAGGGGACGGAGGACAACGTCTGCCTGACGGCAAGCGTCCTCGGCGGCCCGGATTTGCCCGCCAATGACGGCGCGCTGGGTGACGTCGAGGATGTTGCCGTAGGCGAAATAGTTGATTTGGCGGTTGAGCAGGCGGAGGAAGTTGAAGCGGCTGCGCTTCACGTCCACTTGCTCGCGCTCGTATTCGCGGGCGCAGCGGAGGAAGGCGGAGGTGGGAATGATGTTCACCGCCAGCACGTGCTCGATGCCCGCCTCGCGCAGCACGTCCACGGGCAGCGGGTCGGAGATGCCGCCGTCAATGTAGGTCTCGCCGCCGAGCCGAACGGGAATGAAGACACTGGGAATCGCACAGCTCGCGTGGACGGAATGGGAAACTTGGCCGGTGCTGAACACGATGCGTTCGAGCGTGTCGAAGTGCGTCGTGACCACGCGGAGCGGACGCGCGAGTTGTTCGAAGCGCACGTCGCCGATGCTGCGTTCGAGCCGCTCGCGAATCGCGCGGCCGTGAATGAACCCCCGGCGCGGCGGGAACGCGGGGTCAATCAACTTGAACAAGCCCCACTTGCCCTCCAGCTCGCGGGCCTTGCGCTCGAGGAACTGGCCGTCGTGCCCGAAGGCCCAGAGCGCGCCGATGTAAGCGCCCATGCTCGTGCCCGCGATGAGGTCCACCTCGATGCCGTTCTCCTCGAGCACTTGGATCACACCGACGTGCGCGAGTCCTTTCGCGCCGCCGCTGGAGAGCGCGAGGCCCACGCGGCAGCGGCCGATTTCGCGCGCGAGCCGGCGCAGGTCGAACTTGAACGCCACCGGCCACACGCCGCCGCAGTGCGAGTGAAGCGCGTCCATCGTCGCGGGCGACTCGTGGAGGTTCAGGTGCGCGGGCTGCCCGATTTGCTTGATAAAATCCTCCACCGGCTGCGGCACCTCGCCGTTTCCGAGGCAGAGCACGAGCTTCAAGTCCGTCGCCGTGCCATCGCGCGCGACGCGCAACTCGCGGTCGAGCTGGTTGAACTCGAAGAGGCTGTCCACCGTTTGCTGCGCGAGCACGTAGGTCGCGGAGGAACGGGACGCCGCCTCGGCGAGCGCCTGGCGGGGAGCGTTCGCGTCCACATGGACAATCACATGGCCGAAGTGGCGCGCGCAGTGGCCGAGGAAGGCGGAGAGAAATTGCCGCTCGGCAGAATGGTTCGAGACGCGAAGGGCAAGTCGGTCAAAATTGCCGAGGTGCTGAAGTTGGTCCGCGAAGGCGAAACCGTTGTTCGGCAGCGAGTGAAGCGGGCTCCAGACCTTCGCCGTCGCATCGGCTTCCGAGGGCACCAGTTGCAGCAACAGCACCCGCTCACCGGTGACAGACTCGAGCATCTCTGCGAGGGATTCCGCGACCAGACGGTCAGGGACGCGGCGGGAGGCGGAGGCGAGGGTCGTGAGACGCCCAGCGCGGTTGAAAGCGGCTTGCGGCGGACGGGCTAGGGAGGAGAGGAGTTCAGTCCTCCGCTGGTCCCACACGGACTTTTCAATTGGATACGACGCAGGCATTGCCGGCTTTCTGAGCGACGGCCGCCGCGGAACCATCCACGTCCTAACCTAGTCGGCCCTTGGGCCGGTCGTCGCTGCCACTGAAGGCTGAGTTGTTTGTGTTGCCCATTCTGTATCTCTGTCTGGTGGCAACGTAGCGCACAACTCGTGCCGGTCAAATTTGAGAAGGTCAGGGAAATGCCTGATGCGCCATTGGAGCGAGAACAGCCACGTCTGTAGCCTTCGGGGCAGCGGGGGAATTACGGACGTGGGCGTCCGTGCTCCATCAATCCACGAACGCCGCCTCGTTGGAGATGAGGAGGAGGTGCGTGAGTCTCTCCCACGCGGTCAGGTTCTTGGTTGATTCCTGTGTCGGGGAAGCGAGGAAGGCGCGCGCCATCGTCACTTCGGCAGCGGCGGGGCGGCGCTGATAAATCGTCTCGTAGAGGAAGCGAAGGCGCGCGTCATCGGTGGTGAACTTCTTGAAGTCGTCGCGGGCGGCGAGGGCTTGGGCCTGTTGAAGCACGAAGGGCGCGTTCAGCAGGAAGAGCGCCTGTTGCGGCACCGTTGTCTGGAAGCGCTGCGACGCGCTCACGTCGGGGCTGGCGAAGTCGAACGTGCGGAACATCGGCGGCAGGTTCTGGCGGTCAATGAAACCGTAGGCCGTGCGGCGCGTCGCAAAAGGCTGCGTGGTCAGGTCCACGGGCAGGCCGCCGGGCGTGAGGTCAAGCTTGCCGGACGCGAGCAAGAGCGAGTCGCGGAGTTGCTCGAAGTCGAGGCGCTGGCGGTTAAACTTCCAGAGCAGCATGTTCGCGGGGTCAGCCTTCACGCACTCGGCGCGGTCGTCGCTGGCCTGCTGGTAGGTCGCGGAGAGCATGATGACCTTGTGCAGTTTCTTGATGCTCCACCCGTCGGCGACGAAGCGCGTCGCCAGCCAGTCGAGCAACTCGGGGTGCGTCGGCGGGTCGGCACGCAATCCAAAGTCGCTGGGCGTGCGGACGAGGCCCGCGCCGAAGTGCCAGGTCCAGACGCGGTTGACGAGCACGCGCGCGGTGAGGGGGTTGTCGCGGTTGGTGATGGCGCGGGCGAGTTCGAGGCGACCGCTACTCTTCGTTGGGAACGGCTCGGGCTTGCCGAGGGCCGCGACTTGCGGGAAGCCGCGCTCGACATCGGGGCCGCGATTGCCGGGATTGCCGCGCACGAAGACGTAGGGGCGCGTGGGCGAGTCGCGGTCCACGAGGGCCATCGCGCGAGGCGGCGCGCCGGGGTGCGTGGCGTCCACTTCGTCCGCCTTGGCCTTCAACTGGCGGAGGCGCGGGCGGGCGTCTTCGAGAAGTGTGTCGTTCTCCGGTGCGGGCAGGTTCGGCGGGGCAGCGGCGGAACGAAGCGCGAGGCGAAGAGCCTCCTTGTCCTTGTCCGAGTGCGGCGTGGCCGCGTCGGCGTCGCTGAGCAGCTTGCCGTAACGCTCGGCAACTTCCTTCACCGACTTCGGCGGCGTCTTAAATGCGGCGACTACGGCGGGATGCGAACCGGGCGGCAGGATGACCTTCGCGGCTTCCTCGCCGAACTTGTCATCGGGCAATTTCGCGTAGCCGTGCCAAGCGGACCAGACCGGGTCCGGCGGCTTCTCGCTGGCGGACTTCGCGAGGTAATCCTGCCAGCGACGCACGACGGCGGGGACGAGCTTGCGCTCCTGGAAATACTTGTCGCGGTTCTGGCGCGTCGCGGTGGCGGAGGCGCCGGCAACTTTCGGGTCCACCTCGGCGGCGGCGAGCAAGTAATCGGGGGTGCGCTTGCGGAGCATGCCGATCTGCTTGTCGAGTTGCTCGACGCGGTGCTTCTCCACCTCGCCCTCGCGCTTCTGTTTCTCAGCGAGGTAAGCGGCGTGCTGCGTCGCGTCGGGCTTCATGCCGAGCAAGGGTTTTTCCGCCGGCTCCTGGCTGGAGGCGAAGACGCCGTGGAGGCTGTAATACTCCGCCGTGGAGACGGGGTCGTATTTGTGGTCGTGGCAGCGGGCGCACTGGACGGTCAGGCCCATCGTGCCCCGCGTCACCACGTCGATGCGGTCGTCAATGATGTCATTGGCGTTGTTCAGGAAGCGGCGGCCCAGAGTGAGGAAGCCCATCGCGGCCAAGTCGCTGCGCGACGGTTGAGAGTTGAGAGATGAGAGTTGAGAGTCCGCTTCGTTGGCTTTGGACTTTGGACTTTGGACTTTGGACTCAGCTTCCTCGATCAGCCGGTCGGCAGCGATTTGGGCGGTGAGGAATTGGTCGTAAGGACGGTCTTCGTTGAAGGCGTTGATGACCCAGTCGCGGTAGGTGTAGCTGAAGGCGAAGCGGCGCTGCTCGTCGCCGGCGAGGTAGCCCTTCGTGTCCGCGTAGCGCGCGACGTCGAGCCAGTGGCGGCCCCAGCGTTCGCCGTAACGCGGAGAGGCGAGGAGGCGGTCAATGAGATTGCCGATTGCCGACTGCCGATTGCCCATTTGGCAGGCCCGCTCGAACGCCTCGACCTCGGCGATCGGCGGCGGCAGGCCGTGGAGGTCGAAGGTCAGGCGGCGGATGAGCGTGCGCGGGTCGGCGGGCGGAGAGAGCGTCCAGCCTTTGGGGGCGAGCTTGGCGAGGCTGAAGGCGTCGATGGGATTTCGGATTTCGGATTTCGGATTTCGGATTTGCGGCACCGACGGTTCCTTTACCGGCTGAAACGCCCAGTGGTTTTTCACCACGGTCGGGTTGGACAGCGGCGGGCCGGAGGGCTTGCCGGTGCGCGGGTCGGGCGCGCCCATGCGGACCCATTCCTCGAAGAGCGCGACTTGCGACGCGGACAGTTGCTTCCCCTTCGGCGGCATCTGCAGGTCCTTGTCCGTGTAGCGGAGGGCGCGGATGAGGAGCGATTTGTCCGGCTGGCCGGGGATGATGGCGGAGCCGTGCTCGCCGCCCTTTTCCCAACCGGCACGGGTGTCGAGGGCGAGGCCGCCCTTGGGTTTGTCGGGCGAGCCGCCATCGTGGCACTTGAAGCAATGCTCGATGAGCAGCGGGCGGATTTTGTTCTCGAAGAAGTCGTGGCCGGCGGCGCTGTCCGCAGCGGCGGCACGGAGGACGAACGCGCTGGCGAGCAGCGCGAGGCGAACGATGGAAAGCATTTGGGTCATGCGTCTGGGCCAGCGTATCGGACGGCGGGAAAAAGCCAATCGCGGTGCGGGCCAATGGGCGACGCGGCGAAGTGTTGAGTCATTCGGAGAAAGACGGCTTGCCCACGGATAACGCGGATGAGGGCAACGCGCACGCGTCAGTGGGTTCCACCCGCGTCATCCGCGTTCTCCGCGGGCAACTCCACCTCCCCGCTCACCAGCACGACGAACTCGCCTTTCAGCGAACGCTTCGCCACCAGCGCGAGCAACTCGGCGGGCTTGCCGCGCAGGAACTCCTCGAACTTCTTCGTCAGTTCGCGGGCGAGGACGATGGTGCGGTCAGGAAAAACTTCGTTCAACTCACCCAGCAGCTTCTCGATGCGATAGGGCGACTCGTAAAGCGCGAGCGTGCCAGCGAACTCCTTCAAGGCCACGAGCTGATTGCGCCGCTGCCCCGACTTGTGTGGCAGGAAACCGATGAAGTGAAACTCGTCCGTCGGCAACCCACTCGCCGTCAGCGCCGCGATGAGCGCGCACGGGCCGGGCACCGACTCGACTCGCAGGCCCGCTGCAACGGCCGCACGCACGACGCGCTCGCCGGGGTCGCTGATGCCGGGCGTGCCGGCATCTGTGACGAGAGCGACCTTTTCGCCGCCCTTGAGTCGTTCGATAATTTGCTCCGAGCGCTTCGCCTCATTGAACTGGAAGTAGCTCAACATCGGCTTGGAGATTTCAAAGTGCTTGAGCAACTGCCCGGTGCGCCGAGTGTCCTCAGCAGCCACCACGTCGCACTCACGCAGCGTGCGCAGCGCGCGCAGCGTGATGTCCTCGAGGTTGCCGATGGGCGTGGCGACGAGATAGAGCGTGCCGGGAGCCAGCGGCGGCAGCGATTTTTCCATGCCGGCAGCGTGCCAGCCGGGAGGACAGAGCGGAATCAATTTTCCTTCGGAATCCCGCCGCTCACAGCGCGCCGCCGGAGTTGCCGGGCTGGATGGGCGCGCTGATTTGGAAATGCCGCGCGTCATCCTGCGCCCCGGCGAGGCTGGCAATCTCCCCGCGGGCCAGCTTGGGCGCGAAGCCCTGCAAGCCGATGTTCGGGAAACCGACGGTGGCGGCGGTGGCCCCGAGCCGGATGCCCCGGCTGGTGATGAAGAAGCCGGTGCCGATGGATTCGGACCGCGATTGAGCAATGCCCTGCCTTGGGACCGGGCTGCCAACGGCCTAGGGCTTTCGTGGCTTCCATTCACGAGCCAGCCGCTGGCCTTCGGTCCTTTGCGCAGGCGTGATCTCGCGCTCAAAGAGCGGAATGGCCTTCTTGGCCATTTCATCGCCCTTCGCCCCGGCCAGCAAATACCATTTGTAAGCTTCCGCCTCGTCTTTCGGCACACCTTGGCCATTGGCATAACTGACGCCGAGGTTGAATTGGGCTGGGGCATATCCTTGGTCTGCCGCCTTGCGATACCACTTCAACGCTTCGGCTTCGTCCTTCGGCACACCTCGGCCATTGGCATACATGACGCCGAGGTTGTATTTGGCTTTGGCATATCCTTGGTCTGCCGCCTTGCGATACCACTTTACCGCTTCGGCTTCGTCCTTCGGCACACCGTAGCCATTGGCATACAAGAAGCCGAGGTTGGCTTGGGCTGGGGCAATTCCTTTTTCGGCCTTGATCTTGGTCTCTTGAAAGGACTTCCCAGCATTCGCTGGCGTCGCCGCCATGGCTGAAGGAAGCAAACTGGCGCAGAGGAAAAGAGCAATCATGCAGTTCTTCATGATCGTGAGCCTACGTCACTGCCAGCGGAACTGGCAAGCGGCGGCCACCAACGCCCCGCACGCAACCCCTCACCCCGGCCCTCTCCCCTTGCTGCGCAAAGGGAGAGGGAGAACGAACCAAGGGGCTACGTGCGCCGCTGTCTGGCTCCCTCTCCCTTCCTCGGAGGAGGGGAGAGGGCCGGGGTGAGGGGTGTTCCGTCCGGCTCACGGCTTGACCGGATGATTTCACTCTCCTTCGGCGGGACGTAGCGCGTGCT
>SIBB01000163.1 GCA_009695395.1 Pedosphaera sp.
GCCCATTTCTTGGTGGCGGCGATGACCTTGGCGGAGTCGTGTTTGCTCAACTCAATCTTGGCGCGGGTGCGGACGTCGTCCTCGGGCGTCTTGAGCACTTCGAGCAGTTTATCAATCGGCTCTCCGTCAATCTTCACGGGCTTAATCAGGTCGCGGCCCTCGTAGGTGATGCGGTAGATGCGGCCGTGGGTTTTGTCGCGGCCCGGGTCGCGGATGTGGTGCTGCATGTGGCCGATGAGTTCCTTGGCCCAGTCGCAGAAATAAATGGAGCCGTCGGGCGCGACCGCCACGCAGGACGGGCGGAAGTTGGGAATCATGGCGTTGTCGCCCACGACCAATCCGCCGATCTTGTCCACTTCCTTGCCGGCGGCGTCCTTGACCTTGGTGACTTCGAGCGTCTCGCCCTTGAGGCCGGCACCGTCTTCGCTGACTTTCACGCGGAAAATGCCTTGGTAGCCGATGACGTTGCAGTTCAGAAAATTGCCCTGCCAGTCGTCCGGGAAGTGGCGGCTGGAAACGATGGCGGTGCCGGCGCACGGGCGGGAGGGGCGGTTCCAGAATTGTTTCAACCCCGGGTGCTTGCTGCCCGCGTCACCACTCACGAAGCCGCTGAACGCCGGGGCGAAGTAGTTCGCGTTGCCGGTGGCGTCGGTGATGATGTCATTGCCCCAGCGGTCGAAGACCTTGCCGTGCGGGTTGGCGAAGCCGTAGGGGACGTAGCGCTCCAGCTTGCTGGTGAGCGGCTCCCAACGATAGATGCAACCGTCGCTGTTGCGCACGGGCGGGCCGTAGGGCGTCTCCATCTGCGTGCGGTGGAAGACGCCGTCGCTCAGGAAGGTGTCGCCGCCGGGGCCGTAAGCCATCGCGTTCGCGGTGTGGTGCGAGTCGGCGGAGTCGAGGCCCATGATGACGCGTTCCTTCCAGTCGGCCTTGCCGTCGCCGTTGGTGTCGCGCGCGAACCACACGTCCGGGGCCTGCACCGCAAGCACGCCGTCCTTGTAGAACTGAAAGCCCGTCGGGCAGTTCAGGCCGTCGAGGAAGGTCGTGCATTTCTTCGCCTTGCCGTCCGCGCCGAGGTCGAAGACTAGCAGTTTGTCGAACACCTTGTCCGTCGGGCGCAGCTCGGGATAGCTCGGCCACGCCGCAACCCAGAGGCGGCCTTTGGGGTCGAAGCCCATCTGCACGGGACTCGCTAGCTCGGGGAACTGCACTTCATCCGCCACCAGCGTGACCTTGAAACCTTTGGGCACGGTCATGTGCTTGATGGCTTCCTCGCCGGTGGGGAAGGGCTTGTAGAAGTCATCGGGGCGATTGGACTTGAGCGTGCGCACGGGCGGGAGGTTGCTGTCGTCCACCTTCGCGTCGCTGCCCTTTGCGATTGCCCACGCGCGCTTGTCGCGATTCGCAGTCTTCACATCGCGCTGGGCCATCTCGTCCTGCATGATGTCGAAGTTGGTAATCTTGGGGGCGTCCTTGGCCTTGGCGGCTGCGCCATCCACGGGGAACGAGAGCTTGGAGCGCCCGCCGTAAACATTGTAGCCGTCCACGGTGCGGTAGCGCTGGTGCCAGTCGTAGTTCTTCTCCAGCACGGCGGCGCGGAGTTTGTCGAGATTGCCGGTCGGCGGGGTCTCGCCGAAGAGCGCGCGGAAGGCTTCGGGCGCGAGGGCCTTGTCGCCGGCCTCGGTGAGGTGGACGGTGTTGAAGGTGAGCGGCTGCTTCGCGCGGGCGAACAGGGTGGAGGAGCTGGTGAAGAGGTCCACGAACGGCACGTTATTCGCCTTGGCCACTTCCGCCATCGCGGCGGTGTAGATTTTCAAGTTGGCGTTGAGCGGCTCGGCCTTGGCGCGGTTCGGGTCGCTGCTCGGCTCGGCGGCGATGGGGGAGAAAAGCACGAGGCGGGGGTTGGCCTTGCCGCTGTAGTTCTGCCCGGTGGTGTGCTTGATGAAGCGGCTCAGGTCGTCCTTGAACTTGGTCAGGCCCGCCTCGCCCGCGAACGACTCGTTGTAGCCGAAGAACGCCCAGACCACATCGGCCTGCGTGCGCTTGAGCCAGTCGTCGGACGTGCCGAAGTTCTCCGAGCGCATCCGGAACTTCGCGTCGGGCTTCTCGGTGAAGCCGGCGACTTCGTCACCCGAGGCGGCGAGATTGCGGAAGACGAGATTGTGTTTGGAATACTTGGCGTGAGTGAGCGTCTCCAGCCAGCCGTGGTGCTGCATGCGGTCGGCGAGGGCGTTGCCGATGAGGGCGACGTTCTCACCGGCCTTCAGCTCGAAGCCGGCGGCGGTCAGGTGGGAGACGGAAACCGCCAGCAACAAGCCGGCGGCGATGAGGGACTTTAGTTTCATGTGATGACAGTTTGCGAACGAGTCAGCTATTGACGCGTGTTTCCCCGCTTTATTGACTCGGATTGAAATTGAAGCGAGGAAAAATACGCGGCGCGGACAGGGCTGTCCGAGCTATAGCCCATCGATGCGGAGCACGCGCACCGTCGCCCCCGCTACCAGCGTCGTCGCTGGCGGCGCGTCCACGAGGGCGTTGGCCGCCGCGAGTGAGTGCATCCTGTGGGATGCTTGAATGCCGGCGGAGTGGACGCGCCCTTCCGCATCCACGCGGACGCGGACGAAGTGCCGGCGGTCGCCCCGGTTCACGAGCGATTCGACCAGCGTGCCGGGATGCGCGGGCAACGCCACCTCCGTCGCACCCTGCCAGCGCAGCAACGCGGGGCGCACGAGTAGCAGGAACGTGACGAACGCGGACACCGGATTGCCCGGGAGGCCGAAGAGGAGCTTGCCTTGCAGCGTGCCGAAGACGAAGGGCTTGCCCGGCTTGATGGCCACTTTCCAAAACTCCTGGCTGCCCCCCAACTCAGTGAACGCGGCCTTCACGAAGTCCAGTTGCCCGACCGACGCGCCGCCGCTCGTCACCACCGCGTCGTTTTCGGCGAAGGCGCGTTGCAGCGCGTTGCGCGTGCGGGTGAGCGTGTCCGGCACGAGCGGCAGCGGGCGCACCTCCGCGCCACAGGCCGTGAGCATCGCAGCGAGCATCGTGCGGTTGCTCTCGTAAATCTGGCCGGGCGCGAGTGGCTTGCCCGGCGGGCGCAACTCGCTGCCGGTCGCCACAATCGCGACGCGGGGTCGCCGAGCCACGCGCACCCGCGCGGTGCCCACGGCTGCGAGCAAACCCAGATGACCCGCGCCCAACCGCGTGCCCGGTGTCACGAGCACAGCGCCGGCCTTCACATCCTCGCCGCGCAGGCGGACGTTTTCCCATGGTCGCGCGCGGTCGAGCACGAGGACGGTGTCACCCTCCGCGTGGGTGTCTTCCTGCATCACTACTGCGTCCGCCCCGGCTGGGAGCGGCGTGCCGGTGAAGAGCCGCACGCAGGTCTGCACGCCGACGCCGCCCTTGAAAACCTGCCCCGCGCCCACCTGGCCGATGAGCCGGAGCGCGACGGATTTCTCCGCGGTCGCAGAAGCGACGTCCGCCGCCCGCAAGGCGTAACCGTCCATCGCGGAGTTATCGAAGGGCGGGAGGTCGAGCGTGGAGACGACGGGTTCCGCGAGGAAACGTCCGGCGGCCTCCGCCAGCGGGACTTGCTCTGAGCGCAGCGGGGGCAGCGCGGCGAGAATGCGGGCGAGGGCTTCTTCGTAGGTCAGCATGGAGCGCGTGGGACTAAACACTCATTACTTCCCCCGCCCACTTCACAGATTCCTCCCCGTCAGCCGCTCATACGCCTCCAGATACTTCGCCTGCGTGCGGGAGACGATGATGGAGGGCAGCGACGGCGCGGGTGGCGATTTGTCCCACGCGAGCGTCTCGAGGTAGTCGCGCACAAACTGCTTATCGAAGCTCGGCTGGGCCTTGCCCGGCTGAAACTTGTCCGCTGGCCAGAAGCGCGAAGAGTCCGGCGTGAGCACTTCGTCAATGAGCAGTAGCTCGCCGTTGAACAGGCCGAACTCGAACTTGGTGTCCGCGATGATGATGCCGCGCTTGCGGGCGTAGTCGCGGGCGAAGTTGTAGATCAGCAGGCTCAGGTCGCGCGCGCGCTCTGCGATGTCCGCGCCGACGAGCTTCGCAGCGGTCTCGAAGGGGATGTTCTCGTCGTGCCCGGTCTCGGCTTTCGTGGCGGGCGTGAAGATGGGTGCGGGCAGCTCGGAAGATTCCTCCAAACCGGCGGGAAGCGGGATGCCGCAAACGGTCTGGCTCCGCTGGTATTCCTTCCAGCCCGACCCAGCGAGGTAGCCGCGCACGACGCACTCGATGGTCAGCGGCGTGGCCTTCTTCACAATCATGCTGCGGCCCGCGAGCTGCGCGGCGAAGGGCTGGAGCTGCGGCGGCAACGGGTCGTCGGCCTTCGCGAGCAGGTGGTTGGGCACGAGCGATTCCGTCTGGCCGAACCAGAAGTGGGAGAGCTGCGTGAGAACTTCGCCCTTGCGGGGGATGCCGTTGGGCATGACGCAGTCGAAGGCAGAGATGCGGTCCGTGGCGACGAAGAGCAGGCGGTCGCCGAGGTCGAAGACCTCGCGGACCTTGCCGCTCTTGATTTTGGGGACGCCGGGGAGGTCGAGTTGGAGCAACGGCTCGTTGTTCATCGCGCGGGATGATGGTCAGCACGCGCCGGAGCGCAAGGCCGTTCGCGCGCGCAGAAGTCAGAAGTCAGGAGTCACATGTCGCGGGTGATGTCCAGCGTGCCGGGGGCTGTCCTGGTGTCTTCTGCCCTCTCTCCCCTTTACTTCACCACTGCGCATTTCTACGCTCGCCGCCCGTTGGAGCCGGTGCTCTGACGCCATCACATGATTTCCGTTCTCACCGGCCTGGTTTTGGGGGCGACACACGTCGTCTCCGGGCCGGACCATCTCGCGGCAGTCGCGCCCTTCGCGGCGGAGTCGCGGCGCAAGGCGTGGGAAGTCGGGCTGCGTTGGGGTGTCGGGCACGCGGGCGGAGTGATGTTCATCGGCCTGCTGTCGCTACTGCTGCGAGACTGGCTGCCGCTGGCTGCGATTTCTTCGTGGAGCGAACGGTTGGTGGGCGTGGTGCTCATCGGGATCGGGCTGTGGGGTGCGCGGCGGGCGTTGCGCGGTCACGTCCACACACACGAACACCAGCACGACGGTCAGCGGCACGTCCACATGCACACACACGAGGGGGCGACGGCGCACACGCATCCGCAGGACCGTGGGTCAGAACACCGGCACACGCACGCGGCGTTTGCTGTCGGCACGTTGCATGGCGTGGCGGGCAGCTCTCATTTTCTCGGAGTGCTGCCGTCGCTGGCGTTGCCGACGATGACGGAGGCGGTCTGGTATTTGAGCGCGTATGGCGTCGGCACGGTGGTGGCGATGGTCGTGTTTTCCTCCCTGGTGGGCTGGTCAGCGCGGAGCCTCGCGGCGAGCAGCGCGCAGGCGTATCGGCAGATGCTGGCGGCGTGCTCGCTGGCGGCGGTGGTGCTGGGCGGTTGGTGGATGCTCGCCTGATGGGCGCAGGTTGCCCGAGTTTCGCGGGCGTCATTGCGCTTGCCCGGATTGTGCCGAAGGGCGAGGTTCGCCCTCGAAACGGCCGACACATAATCCATATTAACCCACCGTGAAAACTCTACTCCGTCGCACCTCACTCTTTGCACTTCTGCTCGCCGGCATGGCCGCGTTCGCGCAGGAAAAACCCGCCAGCCTCCTGCCCACGTTCGGCGCGGAGGGCCGGGAGTTCACGGAGAAGGCGCAGGGCGGCAAGGTCATCAAGGGCTGGCTGCCCAACGGCTGGGACGACAACTCCGGCTGGGCGACGCTCGGTGCGACTTACACGAAGCTCAAGGACGGCCCGAAGGACGGTGTGACCGCTGTCCGCATTGAGGTGAAGGAATTTGGCGATGGCCAACTCCAGCTCACGAGCTACTCGGGCAAGCGCGTCTTCAAGAAGGGCGTGAAGTATGCCATCGAGGGTTCGCTGCGCGGCTCGGCGGATTTCAAGGTGGGCGTGCGCCAGCCGGGCGACCCGTATGAGTTTTACGTTGAGCAGGACTTGTCCGGCGGGAAGGAATGGAAGGCATTCAAGTTCGAGTTCAAGTTCGAGGCCGACAAGGAGGCTTTTATTATGTTCGTGATGCCGGGCAACGGGACGATGGACGTCGCGGGCGTCATGGTGCGCGAGGTGAAGTGAGGGGCGAGGCATGAACACGTCGCAACACCAAGGTGGGAGAACGGCTCGGGTTGCGTGTTGCTTGTGGCGCGTCAGAGGCGTGGCGTTGCTCCTCCTCGCGGTGTTGATTGGGCAGTGCACCTTTGGGCAGGCGGCTAACAAGCCTTCTGCGCTGGTCCGCTTCGCCGTCGAGCCGTTCATGCGCGTGACCAATGGCGCGACGGGCGCGGTGGAGTTGCAGGTGGCGGTGCGCAAGCTGGTGCCGACGGGCGGCGTCGGGCCAGTCATCTGGCTCACGGGCGCGTCGCACATCGGGGAGACGAATTACTACGCGCAGCTTCAGAAGCATCTCGATGCGCAGGCGCTTGTGCTGTTCGAGGGCGTTCATGCGGGGCGCAAGGGCACGGCGACGAACACAGTCGCGTTGGAGAAGACGGCGGGCAGTTCACCTCTGCTCGCGAAGAAGGAGGCCGCAGCGCCGGAGCCGGCTGCGAAGCCGGCCGGGAGCGCCTCGTTGCAAAAGGATTTGGCAGAATCGCTCGGCCTCGTGTTCCAGCTCGAGGCCATCAATTACACGGGCGGAAACTTCCGCAACAGCGACCTCTCGGTGGCGGAGCTGCGCGAGCTGATGGAGAAGGATGACGAGCCCGCTGCGCCGGACTCGCGGAAGGAGAAGCGCAAGAACGAGGCGTTCGAGCAGTTGCTCAAGGCGATGGATGGCAACTCGATGTTCGGCACGCTGCTCAAGGCCGGGTTCAGGCTGGTCGGCGGCAATCCCAAACTTCAGGCGATGACCAAGCTCGCGCTCATCGAGGCGCTGGGCGGCATCCGCGGCGACATCTCGCGCATGAAGAGCCTGCCGGAGGATATGCAGCGGCTCATGGAGGTGCTCATCCAGACGCGCAACGACGCGGTGCTGCGCGACCTGCGCGTGGAGTTGAAGCGCGCCGCGCCGCCCGCGAGCATCAGCATCTTTTACGGGGCGGGACACATGGACGATTTGGAGCGGCGCGTGCGGCGGGAGTTTGGCTACCGCGCGGAGAGTGATTTGTGGCTGCCGGCCTTCACCGTGGATTACGCGAAGGCGGGCTTGAGCGTCATCGAGGCGACGCTGCTGCGCGCGATGGTGCAGCGGCAGATGCAGGAGTTGCTGCCGACGGGGAAGGAGTGAACCTGGATTCCGCGATGGAAGATGATTCTTCCTCCGCGCCCTTTCGCGGCCAAATTAGTTTTAGCACCTCACAACGCGGCCACCGCTGTCCACGCAGTCGGGCCGAACTTGGATTGGAAACGTTCGCGAAGGCGTTCG
>SIBB01000164.1 GCA_009695395.1 Pedosphaera sp.
GAGGCGGTTGAAGGCTTTCTCGATGCGGCCGATGCCGTTCTTGTGCGGGAAGCTGACCATTGCGCAGTGGAGGTTGTGCTTCTTCACGGTGGCGAAGTCGGGCGGGTCGAGCAGTTCGATGGACACGAGGCCAATGTCCTTCGCCGCCTTGCACAAGTCCTCTAGCGGAATCTTCGCGTAGCACCACTTGCAGACCGAGTGGTTGACGCGCGTCTTGGCCGCGGCATCGGCGGCGGAGAGGCGGTGCGAGAGGGCGGCGGTGACTGCGGCGACGCTGGCGAGCGCGGAGCGGCGAGAGAGGGAGGTGGTCATGGAGGGTGTGGGCTGGGTGTTGTTGCTGGAGGTGAGTTCAATCTGCGTGGCCCGCGGCGTCAAAGCGAAACTGCGCCGCCGCGCGGGTTGAAAACCGCTTTCATCCCCATCGTCCGCTGCTAGCGTCTGCCCGTGTCCGCCCGCTACCCGAGAACTTTCCGCGTCCGCCAGACGTTTGAGCGTCCGCTCGTCGCGGACGTGGCGGCGACGGTGCGGGCGGAGCTGACGCGCATCGGCGTGGCCCAGCGCGTGCAACCGGGGCAGACGGTGGCCATCACGGCGGGCAGCCGGGGCATCACGAACATCGCGGTCATCCTCAAGGCCACGGTGGATTTCTTCCGCGCTGCCGGTGCGCAGCCTTTCATCGTCGCCGCGATGGGCAGCCACGGCGGCGGCACGCCGGAGGGGCAACGCGCCATCCTCAAGAATTACGGCATCACCGAGGAGTTCTGCGGCTGCCCCGTCCGCACCAGCATGGAGACGGTAGTGCTCGACCGCACGGCGGAGGGCATCCCCGTTCACTTCGGGCGCGACGCGCTGGCGGCGGATCACGTCGTTGTCGTGGGCCGCGTGAAGCCCCACACGGAGCTGTTCGGCAACCATCAGAGCGGCTTGATGAAGATGCTGCTCATCGGCTTGGGCAAGCACGAGGGGGCGAAGATTTACCACCGCGCGTTCGTGGATTTCTCGTTCGACCAGATTGTCCGCAGCGTGGGCCGGCGGGTCATCGAGCAGGGTCGCATTCTTGCCGGACTCGGCATCGTGGAGAACGCTTACGACGAGACGGGCCTCATCCGCGCGGTGTTGCCGCAGGACTTGGAAGCACAGGACAAGGAGCTGCTCGCGCTGGCGGGGAAGTGGCTTCCGCGCCTGCCTTTCGATCACGCGGACCTGCTGCTGGTGGACGAGATCGGCAAGGAGATTTCCGGCTGCGGCATGGACACGAATGTGATTGGCCGCAAGCGTTACGAGCACTGGACCGAGGAGCACGAGTTTCCGAAGGTGAAAAAGATCGCCATCCGCAGCCTGACCGAGCAGACGCACGGCAACGCGACGGGGTTGGGCAAGTCCGAGTATTGCCTCACGCGCGTGGTCGAGGCGATGGACAAGCGCGTGACCTACATCAATGTGGCCACCGCGTGCTACCCGCAGGTGGCGATGATCCCGCCGCACTACGACACCGACCGCGAGTTGCTGGACGTGGCGCTCGCCACCGTGGGCCTCGTCGAGCCGCCGCAGGTGAAGCTGCTGTGGATCCGGAACACGTTGCGCGTGGAGGAAGTGGAGTGCGGTGAGGCGTTCCTGCCGCTGGTGCGCGGGCGGAGTGACTTGATAATCCTCACCGCGCCGCGCGAGCTGGAGTTCGACGCGCAGGGGATGTTGCCGAGGACGATGGCAGGAAAGTGATTAGTGGCTGGAGAATCCCTTGCCGCACTAATTACTAATCACTCTCGGTCACTTCACCCAGCCCGCCGTCTGGCACCCGCGCATCAGCAGATACGCCACTGTCGCCGTGGCGGGCAGCGTGAGCACCCACGCCCAGAGGATGCGTTCGACCACCGTCCACTTGATCGCGTTGAACCGCTTCGCCGCGCCGACGCCCATGATGCTCGTCGTGATCGCGTGGGTGGTGGAGACGGGCATCCCGAGCATCGCTGCTCCGGCGAGCACGCTGGCGGCGGTGGTCTCGGCGGCGAAGCCGTGGATGGGCTGGAGCTTCACCAGCTTGTGGCCGAGCGTGCGGATGATGCGCCAGCCACCCGCCGCCGTGCCTGCCGCCATGGTCAGTGCGCAGGTCACTTTGATCCACATGGGAATCTGGTCCTTGTTCGGCCCGAGCGTCTCGATCTTCAGGAAGCTCAACCACTCCGGGGCCTTGGCGAGATCGCCGTTGGCGGTCCCCGCCAGCAGTGCGAGCGCGATGATGCCCATCGTCTTCTGCGCGTCGTTCTGGCCGTGACTCCAGCCCATGTAGGCGGCGCTGAAAATCTGGAGCTTGCCGAAGGACTGAGTGACGGTGCGGGGGCGCCAGTTGAACACCAGCAAGTAGAGCGCACTCATCACAAGGAAGCCGACCGCCAGCCCGATGATGGGCGATGCCACCATCGGGAAAATCACCTTGGGCAGCAGGCCCTCGGCCTTCCACAACGGTGCGCCCGCCTTCTCCTTGAACCAGATGATGGCCGACCAATTATTGTCCGCGGAGGCGAAGGCCGCGCCCACGAGGCCGCCCACCATCGCGTGCGTGGAACTGGACGGGAGCGCAAACCACCACGTCAGCAGGTTCCAGAAAATCCCCCCCAGCAGCGCGCAGATGATCATGTGCGTGGTGACCTTGGCCACCGTGGCATCCACCAGCCCGCTCGTGATGGTCTTGGCCACCGCCACGCCCATCATGGCCCCGATGAGGTTCGTGAACGTCGCGAGCACGATGGCCTGCCGCGGCGAGAGCACCTTGGTGGAAACCACGGTGGCGATGGAGTTGGCCGTGTCGTGGAAGCCGTTGATGTATTCGAAGATCAACGCCACCAGCACGACGGTCAGGATCAATTCCATCGCGCCTCAGGAGTTCTTCAGCACGATGTGGGTCACGACGTTGCCGGCGTCGCGGCAGCGGTCAATGACGCGTTCGAGGAGTTCGTAGAGGTCTTTTAGGAGAAGACTTTTGTGCGGCGGATGCTTGCCTTGATACACATCGCGCAGCAGGTCCAGCACGGCTTTGTCGGCATCGCCCTCGAGTTGTTGCAGCCGAGCATTGAGCGACTTGACCTGGTTCAAGTCCGGGCGGCGCAGGCCGCGCACCATCGTCACCAGTGTCTCGACGGCGAGTTCGATCAGCGCGGTTTGCCGGGAGAAGTCCACGCCCTGCACCTGTTCGGGCGCGAGGTTCAGCCGCTCGCCGAACTTCTCGACGGTCTTCGGTATTTTGTAGAGCGCGTTGGAGAGCGTCTCGATGTCCTCGCGTTCGAGCGAGGTGACGAAGGTGGTGGTGAGCGCCTCGCTGATCTCCTGGGTGATCTTTTTATCCGCGCGTCGCGAAGCGGCGAACTCCTCCAGACTGCCGGGCTGGCCGGCGGCCTTGCTGAGTTTGACCATCGCCTGAACGCTGTGCCGCGCCTCCTCGGCGCTGGCTTCCAGCAGGGCGAAGAAGCGGTCTTCCTTACCAAAGAGTCGGGCGAGTGAGAACATGCGCGGCTGTTGTCACAAAACTGCCACACGAACGCACGCCAAATTTCGCGCGAAGCTGATTCTTTATCGCGCTCGTGTCCCGAGGAGGTGGATTCGCGCTCGTGTCGCGAGGAGGTGGATGTTTGACAAGCCTTCGGCTCACGCACTCTACTTCGTCATGAAATTGCTCCGCCGTGCTGCACGTCTTGCCATCTTCCTGCTCGCGGTCTCCCGCCTGTCCGCCGCGCCGCCGAATATTGTGATGATCGTCTCCGATGACCATCACTGGGCCGATTACTCCTTCATGGGGCACGCGACGGTGAAAACACCGCATCTCGACAAGCTGGCGGCGCAGAGCCTCACCTTCACGCGCGGTTATGTGCCGTCGAGCCTCTGCTGCCCGAGCCTCGCTTCAATGATCACCGGTCTGTATCCGCATCAGCACAAGGTCACGAGCAACGACCCGCCGCCGGTGCCCGGAATGAAAGGCGCGGAGTTCCAGAAATCCAAACAGTTCGCCGATGGGCGCGAGCTGATGTCGAAGTTCATCGAAGCCGTCCCCACGCTCCCGCGCGAGCTGGGCAAGCAGGGTTATCTCAGCCTCCAGACCGGCAAGTGGTGGCAGAAGCATTTCAGCCGCGGCGGCTTCACCCACGGCATGACGCAGGGCGGCCGCCACGGCGATGATGGCCTCAACATCGGGCGTAAGACCCTCCAGCCCATCTACGACTTCATCGGCACGGCCAAGCAGGAGAAGAAGCCGTTCTTCGTCTGGTATGCGCCGATGATGCCGCACGACCCGCACACGCCGCCCCAGCGCATCCTCGATAAATACAAAGACAAGACTCCCTCGCTTCAAGTCGCGAAGTATTGGGCGATGGTCGAGTGGTTCGATGAAACCTGTGGCCAGCTCCTCGCGCACCTCGATGAGCAGGGCCTCGCGGAAAACACCATCGTCGTCTATGTCACCGACAACGGCTGGATCACCAACCCCGAGACCGGCCGCTACGCTGCTAAATCCAAGCAGTCGCAATACGATGGCGGCCTGCGCACGCCGATCATGGTCCGCTGGCCGGGCAAAGTGACGCCACAGAAGTCCCCGCACCTCGCCAGCTCGCTCGACCTCATGCCCACGCTGCTGCACGCCGTCGGCCTCAAGCCCACACCGCAGATGCCCGGCTTGAACCTGCTTGATGAGAAGGCTGTCGCTTCGCGCAAGGCAGTTTACGGCGAGTGCTTCACGCACAACTTCGTGGACATGGAAACCCCCGCCTCCAGCCTCAAGTGGCGCTGGGTCATTGAGGGCGACTGGAAACTCATCGTCCCGAGCAAGCGCAACCAACCCGACGATGTCGTGGAGCTTTACGACCTCGGCAAAGACGCGAGCGAGGAGAAGAACCTCGCCACCGGAGAGAGGGTCCGGGTCGAACGCTTGACCAAGCTGCTGGACACCTGGTGGCCTGCGAGGTAGCCGCGATGGAGTGCGCGTCAGCGCGCAGCGTGGACGCCGCTTTCTGCGAAGGAAGGAATTCTTCGTGCTTTGAATCTCCTTTCCGCACCTGCGTGTGCTGTGGCTGAATCCGCCTCCGATGTTCGAGTTGCTCAAGACGGATACGAGTTCCAAGGCGCGGTTGGGTCGCCTCACTACGGCGCATGGCGTCATTGATACGCCCGTCTTCATGCCCGTCGGCACGCAGGGCAGCGTGAAGGCGCTGGACCCGCGCGAGCTCGTCGAGATGGGCACGCAGATCATCCTGGGCAACACCTACCACCTCAGCATCCGCCCCGGCATGGACATCATCCGCGCGGCAGGCGGCCTGCACGGCTTCATGAACTGGCCGCTCCCGATTCTCACCGACAGCGGCGGCTTCCAAGTCTTCAGCCTCGCGAAGATTCGCAAGGTCCGGGAGAACGGCGTCGAGTTCCGCTCGCACCTCGATGGCTCGAAGCTCTTCCTCGGCCCGAAGGAGGCGATGGAAATTCAGCGCTACCTCGGCTCCGACATCGCCATGATTTTCGACGAATGCCCGCCGCACGATGCGCCCGCGAAGGACCAGTTGCTCGCCGTCGAGCGGACCATTCGCTGGGCCAAGGAATGCCGCGACCAGCCCCGCGCGCAGGGGCAAAAAGTCTTCGGCATCGTGCAAGGCGGCAGCAATCCGGAGCTGCGCGCCCATTGCGCGAAGGCCATCACCGCGCTGGACTTCGACGGCTACGCCATCGGCGGCGTGAGCGTGGGCGAACCGGAGCCGGAGATGATGAAGGCGGTGGAACTGGCCGAGCCGTTCCTGCCGGCGGACAAGGCGCGCTACGCGATGGGTCTGGGCACGCCCGCGCAGCTCGTGGAGCTGGTCGCGCGCGGCGTGGACATGTTCGACTGCGTGTTGCCGACGCGCGTGGCGCGGGGTGGCACGGCCTATACGCGCAAGGGCAGTTACGCCATCAAGGGCGGCGCGGTGAAGGCGGACTTCGGGCCGATTGAGGACGGCTGCGATTGCTTTGCCTGCAAGCGCTTCTCCCGCGCCTACATTCGCCACTTGCTGAATGTGAACGAGATTCTTGGCCTGCGCATGGTGAGCGTCCACAACAGCCACCTGTTCCTCGCCGTGATGGCGGACATCCGGCGGCACCTGGCGGCGGGGACGTTCGCGGAGTTTCGTCGTGAGTTCATCGCAGGCTACGTGCCGTCGCGCAAGGTGCTCGCGGCGCGGGCTGGGGCCTGAAGGGATTGCCTCACGCGAAGGAATTACCCGCTGGCTTGCTTCTGAGCTTGGTCTTCTTTGCGCCCTCCGCGTCCTTTGCGTGATGCAGTCGGGTTTCAACCGCCAAGCTCAAACAGGTGCCGGCACTGGAGCAGGAAGGCGAACAGCCACACCAGCCACACGCCCCCCTGCCAATAAAGCCAGACTGTCACCGCGCTGTGCAGCGCGCGAAAGAACACGAGGCCCACGGCCAAGTCCCACGTGATGGCAGCTGCGACGCTCTGCAGCTTCAGGCCGAACACGAGCAGGCCGAACAGCACCACCCCGAGGCCCGCCGCCTTCGCGTTGGGCAGCAGGCGCACGCAGAACGCGAAGGGCGCGAAGCAGAGGAAGAGTTGCTCCAGCGCGAGGTTGAACAGAATGTGCTCCGCGAACTGGCCGGGGTTGCGCGGGAAGTCCGTGGGCGCGAGTTGCCGCAGCGTGGCGTCGCCGAAGTGGAACGAGAGGGTCGCGCCGACCAATCCCATCGCCCCCGTGATGAGCCACAGTCGCGGAGCCACGCGCCGGGGAAACACCTCGCGCTGGCCGTGCTTCTCGTGCCACGCGAACACCGCCGCCCACATCACGAACGCCGCCCAGCCGATGACCGCCACGTAAAACCAGACCGCATCGGGGCGTTGCCCCCAGTGGGCGAGGCGGGGGTAACAGGCGAGGGCGGTGAGCGCCGCTGCAATGGCCGCGCGCAAGAGGACGGCGGGTTCGGTGAAGGCGCGCACGGGGGAGTAGCCGCCGAGGTCAGGCGGCGGAGCTGATTTGAAGTGCCCGCCTCCTCGCGTCGGCGGCTACGCGGAACTACTTCAACCCACCCTCAATCATCTTCTCGAAGTCCGCGCGCGCGCCCTTCGCCAGCGCCGCCGGGCCGGTGAGGCGGACGAAGACGCTGCCTTCCTCGCCCTCGACAATTGCGCCGAGCAGCGCGAAGCCGGGCTTGAGCGTCGGCGGCGTGCCGGGCGTGCCGCTCTTGTAGGTGCCCTCCGCGGAGACGTAGGTGACCTTCACCTTGCCGACGGTCTTCTCCTCCGTCTTCGCGTTGATCTTGTCGCGCCCCTCCTCGAACTGGCTGAACCAGCGGTCCACGTTGGCCTTCGTGCCGCCGCTCTGCGGGCCGAAGAAGAAGAACACCACCTCGCCCGCTTCCTTCGCGTCCTTCGCCGTCACCTTGAGCTGAGCCTTGCGCATGCTGCCTTCGGGGAG
>SIBB01000165.1 GCA_009695395.1 Pedosphaera sp.
CGGCAGCGCGATAGCGCTGATTCGCATCGCGCAAAGCTGATTCCTGTCTTCGCAGTTCGTCCTTATTAGAGGAGCTCGGCAGCGTGGGGCGACTGGTTTGGGCCGTGGCCGTCATTAAAAAGACCCCAAAAAATGCGAGGCAAGTGAACCTGAACCAGGTGGGTTTATTCATATGTTCATACACACAGTTTCAAGCGTCCAGTAAAGTCAAGCCATATTTGAACGCGAGCGGTGAGCTGCCCGACGGACGGAAGTTCGCGAACATCGCCGAGTTCCAAACCCTCTTCGCCACCTCACCGCGGCCGCTGCTGATGAACCTCGGGCAGCAACTGACCATTTACAGCACCGGCCGACCCCTGGCTTTCAGCGACCGCGCGGGGGTCAACGAACTCGTCACGCGCACGGAGAAGCAAGGCGGCGGCATCCGCACGCTCGTTCACGAGTTGGTGCAGAGCCCGCTCTTCCAAGTTCGCTGAACTCCGGTGGCTGGAAAAATATGGTCGGGACCGCCCGGTCACTATTTCGCCTTCACGCCAAGGGCAATGGAACCCTCCAGCTCGCGCGGAGGGAATGGCATCGCGGGGAAGAGTTTCTTCAACGCAGGGGTCGTGCGTGTAGCTGCCTGCACTTCGCTCTCGCCAATCTTCGCCTTGCCGACAATGCGGAGATGGGTGAGCAAGCCGGGCCTGGCGCTTTCCGGCAGCGTGATCTTCAGCGTTCCGTTCGTGGCCTTCTCCTTGATGACTTCCTCGGCGAGCTGCGCGCCCTCCAGCCCGAGGACCGAGAGCGTGATGGGGCCGGGGAAGTCGCGGCGCGTGGCGTTGACCTTCACGGAGAAGCTGCCACCGGGCGTGGCCTCGGCCTTCTCCACGTCGGTGTCGAGCATAAAACCGGGCGTGAGCAACTCGGCCTCGATGCGGTAGGCATGCTGCGGGCCGCCGCGCCGGATGAGTTCGTCCACGACCAGGAAGTAGGCGCCGTCGGCAGGAATCGTGTTCGTGACCGAGCCTTCGCCCGCGTCGTTGACGGAAGAGCTAGCGATGGCAGTGCCCTTCGCGTCGCGGAGTTGCAGCATCACCTCGCTCGCGGAGCCGATGCTGCGCGTCTGCGCGGTGAAGAGAACGCGCTGGCCTTTCATCGCCTCGAACTTCCAGAAGTCGCGGTCCTTGGGTTTGAGGAAACGCCCGTTCAGCCCGCTGGGCAGCGTGAACGTTGTGGCGGTCTCAGCTGTGTTGTTCGGCTCCGCGTCCATGAACTCGGGGGTGTTGCTCACCAACGCGGAGGCGAATGCGGAGGATTTTCCGCCGGGAAACTTCGTTGAGAGAGTCAGGCGCATCGCGTTCGGAGGCGCGGAGGCTGCGACGGGCTTGAGCTTTTCCACCTGCGGGCCGACGAAGTCGAAGGTGGCCTTCGTGCCCGCCTTCACGGCGGCAGGGAACGGCAAGCTCACCAGCGGGAAATCGCCGATGCGCAGGCGGAAGCGGTGGTCGCTCCCGCCGCTGTGGTGGATGTCGCGCACCTCGATGAGATAGTCGCCGCCCGCCGCGAAGACGTGCGCGAGTCGGCAGTCGCCGCCGAGGCCGGACTCGTCATCGCAGAACGCCAACTCGCGGCCCTTGAGGTCCAGCAGGCGCAGCACTGGGTCGAGCTTCGAGCCCAGTCGGCGCGCCACGGCCTCGATGGCGAGGCGGTCGCCGGCCCGCACGGTGACGCGGTAGAACTTGAAGCCGAGCGCCACTGCCGCGCCATCCACGGCCACGGGCCACGCGATGCGCTGCGCATTGGTGAGGCTGGTGTTCGTGCCCGCGTCCGCCACGCTGGCCAGGTCGTCCACCATCAAGAGCACTGGGCTGGAAACGCCGTTCGCTGAGGCTGCGCGCGCGGCGTAGATGCCGACGGGTGCGTCAGCGGGAAGGGAGATTTGGTATTTCGCCGCGCTGGCGTTGGTGGCGTTGGCGGAAAGAACCTTCGCACCGAAGCCGGTCCAGAGATTCGTCGCGCCGCTGAGGTTCGCGCCGTGGAGGGTGAAGGCCAGCGTCTGGCCGGGAGCAAGCGCACCGGGGGAAGTGTGCGTGAGGCTGGGGCTTTGGGCGAAGCCAGCGGCAGGGTCAGCCAGCAAGGCCAAGAGGAGCGCACGAACGATTAACACGGGGCGATTGCGCCGGAGAATCGGCGGGCGCGGCAAGTTCATTCGCCTGACGATGGACAGACTTTTTAGCCACAGATGGAACACAGATAGGCACGCAGTGGCTGGATGGTGCGGTTGGTCTTCGTCTGTGTTCCATCTGTGGCTAAAAACTGTTTCGCCCGGTGGCCGGGTGAAGTTGTTGCGTCGGGGGCGGCGAGTTCGCAAGCTCGCGGCGGTTTTTGCATGAGCGTCCCGTCTCCAGCCGAAGTTTTGTCCACACACACGCCCGCGCTCTTCGGGGCGGCGGTGCTGCGCGCGACGGAGTTGCTGCGCGCGGGTGAGGTGGTTGCGCTGCCCACGGAGACGGTTTATGGGCTGGCGGCCAATGCGCTGGACCCGCAGGCGGTCGCGAAGATTTACGCGCTGAAGGGCCGGCCGTCGCACAACCCCATCATCGTCCACGTGGACGGACTGGACATGGCGCGGGCCTGCGTGAACGCGTGGCCGGAGGCGGCGGAGCGGTTGGCGGTGGCGTTCTGGCCGGGGCCGTTGACGCTCGTGCTGCCGCGCGCGGCGGGAATTTCCGATTTGGTCACGGCGGGCGGCGACACGGTGGGCGTGCGTTGGCCGCAGCATCCGTTCATGCGCGAGGTCATCCGCGCGTGCGGCTTTCCGCTGGCCGCGCCGAGCGCGAATCTTTCCAACCAGCTTTCCCCGACGAACGCTGAGCATGTCGCCAAGCAGTTCGGCGACCGGCTGCGGCTCATCGTGGACGGCGGGCAGTCGAACGTGGGCATCGAGTCCACCGTTGTGGACCTGACCGCGAGTCCGCCGCGAGTCCTGCGGCCGGGGATGATTCACGCGGAGTCGCTGGCGGCAGCGGTAGGGAATGGGGAATGGGGAATGGGGAATGAGGAGGACGCTGGCTCGGACACGCTGCGGAGTCCGGGGATGTTGGCGAAGCATTACTCGCCCAAGGCCCGGCTGCTGGTGCTGGCGTGGTTCTCAGAGGCGGAGTTGAAGGCGCGGCTTGCGGAGTTGGGCGTGGCGCTGGACGGCGCGTGGGTGCTGGCGCATTCGCACATTCCGCTGGGCGGCGGCTTCGGGTCGGTGTCGGTGATTCCGCATGACGCGCAGGCTTACGCACGGGCGCTCTACGCGGAGTTGCACCACGCCGACGCAGCGGGTGCAGGGTGCATCGTGGTGGAAGCGCCGCCGGACGCACCGGAGTGGCAGGGCATCGCAGACCGGCTGCGGCGCGCGGCCGCGTGAGGCGCGGCAGTCACCGACCCGGCGTTCAAGCACGTGTGCCGATTCGCGCCAGCCGGAGACCAGCGCTCCGTTGCAAGAGCGAAGCCTTGTTTGACGAAGCGGGCACGATTCCGCAGTCTCGCCCCGACATGCGAACCCGAATTTTTTCCGGACTGGCTGCGCTTACGTTCGCGGTATCCGCCAGCGCGCAGACTGCCGCGCCCGCGCCGCGCGTCCTGACGATGGCGGAGTGCATCGCTATGGCGCTCGATAAGAATCTCGACATCCAAATCCGCCGCCTTCAGCCGACCATTGACCTCTACAACCTCGACGCGACGCGCGGCTACTACGACCTGACTTTCAACCTGAACGCCACGCACCGCTTCAACTCCTCGCCCGGCTCGCCCGACCCGAACAGCGCGTTGTTCGAAAAGAGCAGCGACAGTTTCACCGAGAACTACGGCCCCAGCTTCACGCAACAGCTCGGCACGGGCGGCCGCGTCACGCTCAACGGCGACCTTATCCGTCGCAGCGGTTCCTCCTTCACCAAGGGCTACAACTACTCCACGGACGCCGGCCTCAGCCTCACGCAGCCGTTGCTGAAGAACGCGTGGATCGACTCTACTCGGCAGACGATTTTGGTGAACAAGCACACGCTGAAGATTGACGAGTTGGCGCTGCGCAATCAGGTCATGACCACTGTCAACAGCGTGCAGCAGGCCTATTTCGAACTGGTCTTCGCCCGCGACAACGTGCGGGTGCAGGAGGCGTCGCTGGGACTCGCGGAGAAACTTCTCGCCGACAACAAACGGCGCGTCGAGGTCGGCGCGCTCGCGCCATTGGATGAGAAGCAGTCGGAGTCACAGGTGGCCGCGCGGCGCTCGGATTTGATTTCCGCGCGGCGCGACTTGGAGATTCAGGTCAACAGCCTCAAGAACCTGATCGGGGACGACTTCGGCGCGTGGGCCACCACCGCGCTGGAGCCGGCGGACAAGCTGTTGGCCTTGGCGCAGACGCTCAACGTGCAGGATAGCTGGCGGCACAGTCTGGCGCTGCGGCCCGACCTCCAGCAGGCACGGGAGCAAATCGAGCGGCAGAACATCGTGCTCCGCTACAATCACAACCAGCTCTTCCCCTCGCTCGACCTCACGCTCACCTACGGCCACAACGGCATCGGCCAGACTTTACCCACGGGGCTCAACGGCATTCAGCGCGGCGACAACCAGTTTTACTCTTACGGCTTCGTGCTCAGTTTCCCGTTGAGCAACACGACGGCGAAGAATAACTACAAGTCCGGCAAGCTCACGAAGGAGCTGCTGTTGCTGGAGTTCAAGCGGCTGGAGCAAGGTATCATCGTGGAGATCGACAACGCGGTGAAGCAGGCGCAGACGGCTTACGAAAAGATTGAGGCCACTCGGCAGGCCCGCCTCTATGCCGAAGCTGCGCTCGACGCCGAGCAGAAGAAGCTGGAGAACGGCAAGAGCACGAGCTTCTTCGTGCTGCAACTCCAGCGCGACCTCACAGCCGCCCGCTCCGCTGAAATCCGCGCGCTGGCCGACTACAACAAGTCACTCTCCACGCTGTCGAAGAGCGAGGGGACGACGCTGGAGAAGGCGAACATCGGGTTGGAGTTCAAGTGACCGACTGACCGGACGTGGGCGGCCGCGCTCCTTCGCCGCGGCGCTGCCGGTAGGTGTTTCACATCCGGCGCGGAAGAGCCCAACGGAACCAGCGCGAGTAGGCGTGAAAATGTGGTTCCAGTAACTATTTCGCCTCCACCGGCTTGGGCTGCGCCTTCTCCCATTCGGCTTTGGAAACTGACTTGGCCTGATGGAGGTGGACGAAGGTGCCCTTCTTGTTGCCTACCACGATGTCAGGGAGCTTGTCGCCGTTCACGTCCACCACGAGCACTTGCGTGCCGACGCCGGAGTTGTTGTCAATGAGGTGGGGCACCCAGTCCACGGACTTGTCGGCATGGCGCACGAGCTTGAACCAGTAAAGGACCGCGGGGGCGTTGGGTTCGGGGTCGCCGGCGGGGCCGTGCGCCCAGAAGCGCTTGCCGGTGACGAGGTCCTTGAGGCCGTCGCCGTCCATGTCCACGAGGTCCATTGCGTGCGGTTGGGAGAACGCGACGCCGTAGCGGTTCTCCTTCGGTTCCTTATTCACGAAGGTGTGGTTCTTGAACTTGAGGCTGCCCAGCTCGTCCTTTTCCGCGAGTTGCTCAAACCAAGCGAGGCCGTAGCCGTGCGCGACGAGGCTGGTGACCACGTCGTTGCGCCCGTCGCCGTTCACGTCATAGACATGCATCTGCGCGCCGCCGGCACCGAAGGAGGTCTTGTGGAACTTCCACTCGGGGTCGCCGGCGAGCGAGGCGGGTTGCTCCCACCAGCCATCCTTCTCCAGCAAGTCCATCCGCCCGTCGCCGTTCACGTCGCCGAGGCCGAGGCCGTGGGTGAACTTCTGCCAGGAGCCTTTCGGCGAAATCTTGTGGAAAGTCCATTTGTTCGTCGGGTTCTTCGCGTCGGGCGTGGCATAGCCGAGGAAGCCGCCGGAGCTGAAGATGAGCTCAGGTTTTCCGTCGCCTGTGATGTCGGCAAAAGTCGGAGATTCGTTATCCGTTACGTCCACCGCCACATGGCGCGTCCAGTGGCCGGGCTTGCCCTGCGGGTTCTCAAACCACCACGAGTGCAAACCGGGGAAGCCGAGCACGATGACATCCGCCCAACCGTCGCCGTTGATGTCCCCGGTGAAGGTGAAGAAGTTGTCCGAGTAGGCGTTCTTCGTGCCGAGCCCGCCCTCGAAGCCCGGGACCGACTCCTCCTTGCCGTCGGCGGTTTTGCGCGTGAAGGGAGCCTTGCCAGCGGGCGAACTGCGCGTGGTGGGCGCATACTCGTGGCGCGTCTTGAAGTCCGGCCCGGCATACCAGTAGGGGCCGGAGACGACATCCAGCTTGCCGTCCTTGTTGATGTCCGCCGCGTGCGCGCCCTCGCCCCAGAACTCGGTCGTGAGGTGGAGTTTCTTCCAGGTGTGGACTGTGTAGTCAGCGGCGGACGCGGCGGTGGCGCAGACCAACCCGATGGCAAGGGGAGAGAGGAGTTGCTTCATGCACACCATGATTCGGCTTTGGCCTGACCCGGTCAAGTGCGGCCAATTTTCTAGTGGAGCCGGGCGCGTCCCTTGCGCCAAGCTGCCGCCGTGGAAGTCATCCTTCAACCCACTCCCGAAGCCGCCGCCGAGCTGCTCGCGCGGCTCATTGCCCACGACCTCCGCGCCAATCCGCGCCTCGTGCTCGGCCTCGCCACGGGTCGCACGATGGAGAGCGTCTACGACCGGCTCACGCGGATGCACCTCGAGGACGGCTTGAGCTTCGCCGACGCGCGCACGTTCAACCTCGACGAATACGTCGGCCTGCCCGCGAGCGACCCGCACTCATATCGGCACTACATGCAGGAGCGCCTGTTCCGGCACGTAAACGTGGACTTGCGCAACACGCACCTGCCGCGCGGCGACGCCGCCGACCTCGACGTCGAGTGTCGCCGTTACGAAGAACTCATCCAGCAGTGCGGCGGCATTGACCTCCAGCTCCTCGGCATCGGGCAGACCGGCCACATCGGCTTCAACGAACCGCTCTCCGCGCTGCGCTCGCGCACGCGGGTCAAAGCGCTCTCGCCCGTGACCGTCGCGCAGAATGCGTCGCTCTTCGCGGACCTGAGCAAGATGCCGCGCCGCGCGATCACCATGGGCGTCGGCACCATCCTCGATGCCCGCCGGGTTCTGCTGCTAGCCACTGGCGCGGGCAAGGCCGAAATCATCGCCAAGGCGCTCGAAGGCCCCATCACCTCGATGATTTCCGCGACCGCCCTCCAGATGCACGCGCGCTGCACGGTCATCGTGGACGAAGCTGCCGCCGCGAAACTGCAAGGCACGGACTACTACCGCTGGATTTTCGCGAACGAGCCGGAGTGGGAGCCGTATCGCAGTTAGCTCCACCGTAGCCTCCTGTTCTTGCCCGCCCTGCAGAACGCGCGGGCAGGTTCCCG
>SIBB01000166.1 GCA_009695395.1 Pedosphaera sp.
TCACGTTGCACGACGAAGCCCAGCTCGCACCCGGCACCAATCTCGTGCTCACCCCCGAAGTCGTCCTCAACGCGCAACTGCCTCAACCGCGCTCCGTGCGACTGCTCGCGGAAGTCACGGACTTGAACCAGCAAACGCTCTCCCGCGCGACCGGCTTCACCGTTCACAGCTCAGATTTCTACCTTGGCGTGCGGCAGCCGGAGTCGGCGCGCGTCGGCCAGCCGCTGCCGGTCTTCCTCGTTGCCGTGCGCGCGGACGGCACGCCTACGCTTGTGCCGGTGAAGGCCACGCTCCAACTCCGCCGCGTCGAGTGGCACACCGTCCGCCACCTCGGCGCGGGCAAAACCATCGCGTATCGCAGCGAGCCGGTGTTCTCGAACGTGGTCGAGCAGGCCGCCGTCACGCTGCCCGTGCGCCGCGTCGGGGTGAAGTGGGAGCTTGCCGACGGAGCTTCGCCCGCGCTGCTGCCGGCTCCGACCGAGGCTGGCGAATACTTGCTCGAAGCCCGCGCGACCGATGCCGCCGGGCGTGCCGTGCTCACCGTCATTCCCTTCCACGTCACGCACCCGGAGCCGAAGTCTGCGCGCAAGCTCGCTTGGGATTACCGGAATGACGTGCAGATTGAACTCGTGCCCGACAGCAAATCCTACCGCGTCGGCGACACCGCGACGATCGTCGTGAAGACGCCCATCAGCGGCACCGCGCTCGTGACCATCGAGCGCGAAGGGGTGCGGCGCGAGTGGGTCACGAACCTCGTCGGCAACGCGCCCGCGCTACGCATCCCGCTGGAACCGGGCGACGCGCCCAACGTCTTTGTCGGCGTGCTGCTGCTGCGCGGGCACGCGGACAGCCCGAGACAATTCCCACTGCCGGAATACCGCGCGGGCTTCTGCAACCTCCGCGTCGAGCAACCCGAGGAGCGACTCGAAGTCCGCGTGCTACCGAGCGCAACGGAAGTGCGTCCACGCGAATCCATCCGCGCCGTCGTCGTCGTGCGCGACCACACGGACCAACCGGTGCGCGAAGCAGAGGTGACGCTTTACGCCGTGGACGAAGGCGTCTTGAGCCTCACCGATTACGCCACGCCGCAGCCGTTCGAGTTCTTCCACCGCCCCCGCGCGCTCGGCGTGCGCACGGACATTTCGCTGCCCACACTGCTGCCGGAAGACCCGGAGCTGCGCAGCTTTCAAAACAAAGGCCACAGCATCGGCGGCGGCGGACAGGACTCCGTGCGGCGCAACTTCCAGCCGCTCGCCTTCTGGCGCGGCGCGTTGCTCACGGACGCGCGCGGCGAAGTGACCGCCACCTTCCCCGCGCCGGACAGCCTCACGCGCTATCGCCTCATCGCCGTGGCCCACGCGGGTGCGACGCGGTTCGGCAGCGGGCGCGCGGAGTTCGAGGTGAACAAGCCGCTGATGCTGGAGCCAAGCCTCCCGCGCTTCGCGCACGTCGGGGATAAGCTCGTCGCGCGGGCCGTGGCATTGAACAAGACCGATTTGCCCGGCGAAGTGGAAGTGACGTTGCAGCTCGACCTAGCAGCGGGCGGCGGGTGGTTCACCAATCGCATTACGCTCGCCGCGCAGGCCGCTGCGCCAGTGGATTTCCCCGTGACCATCACGAGCGAAGGCACGGCGAAGTGGCTGTGGCGGGCACGTTTCATCGGTGTCGGCGTGCCGGCGTTCGCGGACGCCGCCGAGTCCACGCTGCTCGTCACGCATCCCGCGCCGCTGCGCCGCGAGGTCCGCTACAACCGCGTTACCAATGACACCGCCGACTTGCTGCTCGGGCTTGACCCGAAGGTGCTCGCGGGCCGGGGCCACGCGACGGTGCGAGTGGCCAACTCGCGGCTGCTGGAACTGGGCGAGTGCGTGCGGCAGTTGCTGCACTATCCCTACGGCTGCGTGGAGCAGACGACTTCGAGCATGCTGCCGTGGTTCGTATTGATCGAGGTGCCGGACATGCTTCCGCTCAACGCGCGCGGGACCATCCAGCCCGATGCTGCCATCTCCTCTGGCGTGCAGCAGTTGCTCGCGATGCAGACTAGCGACGGCGGCTTGAGCTACTGGCCCGGCGGGCGCGAGCCGCAGTTCTGGGGCAGCGCGTATGGCGGCCTCGCGCTCGTGCTCGCGCGGGACGCGGGTTATCCGGTGCCAGAGCGCTCGCTGGAGAAACTACTCGCGTGGTTGCGGGGGCAGTTGGACCGCAGCGGTAGTGTGACCGAGAGCGGCGCGCTGGCGGAACGCTGCCTCGCACTCTACACGCTCGCACGCGCGGGAAAACCGGCGGCGAGTCATCACGAAGTTTTCTTCCAACGCCGCGACTGGCTCTCGGCGGAGGACCGGGCGCTACTCGCGCTGGCCGTGCTGCAAGCCAACGGACCGCGCGCGATGGCGGCGGAGTTGCTCAACGGAAAGGCTCCGCCGCGTCCGGCGCACGGTGCGTGGTTCGGATGCGCGGCGCGGGAGAAGGCGTTGCAACTCCTCGCGTGGTCGAAGTTCCAGCCCGACGCGCCCATCGTGGACCGGCTCGCGGCAGACCTGCTCCGCAGCCAGCGCGCGGCGCACTGGGGCACGACGCAGGGCAACGCGTGGGCGTTGCTCGCACTGGTCGCGTATGCGGACGCGGTGGAGCGCGAGAGCGGTAGCGTGATGGGCGAGGTCGTTCGCGGTGGCTCGCGTCAATCGTTTCGCCTGGGCGCTCGCTCGGCGCAGGAGCTGAACTTCACTTTCTCCCCGACCAACGCACCCCAGCTCGCGCTCGCGAACCCGGAGCGGAAGCAAATTTTCACCCAGCTCACCGTCGAGTCGCGCGACGAGAAGCTGGAGCAGGCCGGGCTGGACCGGGGCTTCCGCGTCACGCGCACGCACGAGCGGCTGGATGATCAGAACAAGCCGGTGGCCGGCCCGTGGCGCGTGGGCGACCGCGTGCTGGTTACGCTGCGCGTGGAGGCGCACGAGCGGGCTGAGTGGGTGGCCATCGAAGACCCGTTGCCCGCCGTGCTGGAAGCGGTGACGCCGGAGTTCAAGAGCGACCAGACGCGCGGCGCGGCGACGGCGACCGCGCGCTCCGGTTGGTGGGCGGACCACCGCGAGCTGCGCCAGGACCGGATGCTCTACTTTCGCAACCATCTGCCCGAGGGCACGCACGTCATCCGCTACCTCGCCCGTGTCCGCGCGGCCGGCGACGCGACCGCGCCGAGCACGAAGGTGGAGGCGATGTATGAACCCGAGCGCGTGGGCCTGAGCGGCTCGGTGCGCGTGAAGGCGGAGTGACGCATGAGTGGCGAGCAAGCAGACCAACCGCTTGGAGCGCGTCCCTGGAAGCTGCGACTTCTCCTGCTCACCGCTCTGCTCACGTTCGGTGCATGGCTCGGCATCTCCTTTGTCCCGCTGCCGCGTGGCATTACTGAACCACCCGCGCCCGGCTTGGAGTTTCTTGACCGGCACGGGCGCACGTTGCGCGAGCTGCGTGATGGGCAGGAGCAGTTCTCGCGGACTGCGGCGGAAGGAGAAATTCCCGCTGTGCTCATGCAGGCCACACTCGCTGCGGAGGACCAGCGCTTCTGGTCGCACAGCGGCGTGGACTGGCGCGCGACGTTGCGTGCCACGTGGCAGCTCGTGCGCAACGGACGCATCGTGTCCGGCGGCTCCAGCATCACTCAGCAACTCGTGAAGCTGGCCGAGCCGCGCCCGCGCACGTTTCGCACGAAGCTCGTCGAGGCCGCGCAGGCGCTGCGGCTGGAGCGTGAGTGGGACAAGCCGCGCATCCTCGCCGCGTATTTGAATCGCCTCGACTACGGCAACCTGCGCGCGGGCAGCGACGCGGCAGCGCGGCATTACTTCGACAAGGCTCCGGCGGACTTGAGCGCGGCGGAGGCGGCGTTTCTCGCGGGCTTGCCGCAAGCGCCGTCGCGCCTCAACCCGCGCGCGCGCTTCGCCGGGGCCAAGCGGCGGCAGGAGTGGATTCTCGGGCGGATGCACGCGCTGGGCTGGCTGACGAGTGAGGACTACACGCGGGCCTTGGCCGAGCCGGTGCAACTCGCGCCACCGCGCCGCGAGTTCGCCGCGCCGCACTTCGTGGATTTTTTGTTGGAACGCGAAGCGCCCGACACCAGTCGTCCACAGCGCGTCACGACGACGCTGGACCTCGAATTAAACCGCTTCGTCGAACAGACGCTGCGCTCGCAGCTCGCTCGCTTGCGTGAGCAGCAGGTGGGCAATGGCGCGGCCGTCGTGCTCGACAACCGCACGGGCGCGGTGCTCGCGCTGGTCGGCTCGGAGGATTACTTCGCGCCCGCTGCCGGACAGGTGAACGGCGCGTGGGCACCGCGCTCCGCCGGCTCGACGCTCAAGCCCTTCACCTACGCGCTGGCTTTCGAGCGCGGCGCGACGCCCGCGAGCATCGTGGCGGATGTGCCGTGCGAGTTCCCCACCGCCACGGGTGTGTTTGCTCCGGTGAACTACGATCGGCATTGCCACGGCCCGGTGCGGCATCGGCTGGCTTTGGCGAACTCGCTGAACATCCCCGCCGTGCGCGTGCTCGACGAACTCGGCGGCGCGGCGGTGCTGCACGAACGGTTGCGTGCGTGCGGGATGACGACGCTGACGCAGCCCGCAGCGCACTACGGACTGGGCCTCACGCTGGGCAACGCGGAGGTGCGCCTGCTGGAACTTGCCAATGCCTACGCGTGTCTCGCTCGCCTGGGCGAGTGGCGTCCGTGGCGACTGCTCGAACGTGCCGACGACTGCAAGTCGCCGACACGGGTCATCTCCCGCGAGGCCGCATGGCTCGTGGCCGATGTGCTCGCGGACAACCACGCACGCGCGCTGGCCTTCGGGTTGGAGACGCCGCTGCGCTTCGATTTCCCCGTCGCGTGCAAGACCGGCACGAGCACGGACTACCGCGACAACTGGGCAGTGGGCTACACGCCGGAGTTCACCGTGGCCGTGTGGGCCGGCAACTTCGACGGCTCGCCGATGCGCGGCGTCTCGGGTGTGACGGGGGCGGGTCCGGTGCTACACACAATCTTCCAAAACTTGCGCGCGCGCTTCGGCACGACATGGTTTGAGCCGCCGACGGGCTGGGTGCAACGCGAGGTTCACCCGCTCACCGGAAAGCTCGTGACGGAAGACGCGCGCCGCTCGCTTGCGAAGGACTTCGCCTCCGTCCGTGAATGGTTTCCCCCTAACCGCCTGCCTCCCGTATCGAGCGCCGCCGACTTCGATGCGAGTGGTCGTGTGCTGCTCCCGAGCGAATACCGCGCGTGGTTCCAGAGCGGCGACAACGGATTCGGCGACCGTGTGGCACTGGCGACGCGTCCGCAGTTCACATCATTGCGCGTGCTGTCGCCCGTGCCGGGCACGGTGTTCTACCTCGACCCAGACCTGCCCGACTCCGCGCGCCGGATCGCGCTTCATGCCAGCGGCGGACGCGAGTGCCGGTGGGAGAGCGAGTCGCTCACGTTGGACCGTGCCGCAGGCCTGCCGCAGGCGTTACTCACGGAAGGCCGCCACCGGCTCACCGTGCACGATCTCGCCACGGGCACGCGCGCGGAGACCTGGGTGGAGGTGCGGAAGTTGTGAGCGGCGGCGGGAAGAACTTTCTGCTTGGAGCTTGCTGCCTCGCGACTACGCTCACGCCCACTCGCTATGAAAACCTCGCTCCTCGCCCTGCTTTCCTTCACCGCCACCGCCTTCGCCGCCGAGCCGCCGCTGCCCAAGTTCCGGGCGCAGGACATTGATACCGCCGTCAACATCGGCTACGGCATCGCCATCGCGGACGTGGACGGCGACGGTAAGCCCGACATCCTCCTCGCCGACAAGAACACCATCCAGTGGTATCAGAACCCCTCGTGGAAGAAGCACGTCATCGCCGAGAACCTCACCCCGGCGGACAACGTCTGCATCGCCGCGCAGGACATTGACGGCGATGGCAAGTGCGAGATCGCCATCGGTGCGGGCTGGAACCCCGGCGAGACCACCGACCCGACCAAGAGCGGCGCGGTCTTCTACCTCGTCGCGCCCAAGGACCGCACGCAGAAGTGGGAGGCCATCCCGCTTCACCACGAGCCGACCGTCCACCGCATGCACTGGGTCAAGGCCCCCGGTGGCCAGTGGGAACTCATCGTCAAGCCCCTGCACGGGCGCGGGAACAAGGCCAACGCCGGCGACGGCAGCAAGGTCTTCGCCTACACCAAGCCCGCCGACCCGAAGACCCCGTGGAAGACTACGCTCGTCAGCGACTTCACCCACGCCAGCCACAACTTCCACCCCATCAACTGGGACGCCGACCCCGAGCACGAGCTGGTGACCGGCGCGAAGGAAGGCGTCTTCTGGTTTGGCCGCAGCACCGGCGAGTGGAAGAAGCGGCAAATCTCCGACCAATGGACCGGCGAAGTCCGCGACGGCAAGCTCCCCGGCGGCACGCGCTTCCTCGCCACCATCGAGCCGATGCACGGCACCACCAGCGCGCTCTACACGCAGCCCGCGAACCCTAAGGGTATCTGGCCCCGCCTCGTCCTCGACGACACGCTCAAGGACGGCCACGCCGTCGCCGTCGCGGACTTCATCGGCGTGGGCAGCGACCAGATTGCCGTCGGCTGGCGCGGCATGACCCCGAAGGCCGTGCCCGGCGTGCGCCTGCTCACGCCCTTGGACAAGGACGGCAAGCAATGGCGCAAGACCGACCTCTCCGGCCCCGAAGTGGCCATCGAAGACATGAAAGCCGCCGACCTCAACGGCGACGGCAAGCCCGACCTCATCCTCGCCGGCCGCGCGACGAAGAACCTGCGCGTGCTGTGGAATGAGACGGGGAAGTAGCAAGATGCAACCGACCCTCAAAATCGCCCTCGTCGGCGCCGGCATGTTCGGCGGCGACGTCCACCTCCGCGCCTACGCCGACCTCCAGCGCTTCGGCATCGCCGGCCAGCTTGCGCGCGTCGGCCTCGATAAGTTTAACCGCGAACTCGCGCCGGTGAAATTCGAGCTGGTGGCCGTCGCCACGCGCTCGCAGAAGTCCGCCGAGAAATCCGCCGCCGCGTTCAAGGAATGGACCGGCCATTCGCCCAAGTGCTACTTCGGCGATGAACCCTGGCACGACATCCTCCGCGACTTCCCCGACCTCGATGTGCTCGCCGTCGCCACGCCCGATCATCTGCACACTCAGCCGATCCTCGCCGCGCTGGCGAAGGGCGTCCACGTCCTCACCGAGAAGCCCATGTGCCTCACCACGCACGAGGCCGACCAAATCATCGAGGCCGCGCGCGCGCAGAACCGCATCGTCGCCGTGGACATGCACAAGCGTTACGACCCCGACCACCTGCGCATCCGCGACGACATTCAGAAACGCATCGGCGCGCCGCTCTACGGAA
>SIBB01000167.1 GCA_009695395.1 Pedosphaera sp.
TTCGACTTCGAGAGGAGCACGGACGCCCACGTTCGCAGTCTTTGCCGGTGGCGTGTTCGTGTATTGCGGTCGTGGGCGTCCGCGCTCTATTGCGGCGGGCCACACCTCGACTTGCTTCAGCCAAGTGGCGGCCATTGCGGCGCGGATTTCCTCCTTCAACTTCGCCAGCGCCGCGTCGTGCGCGTGGAGTTTCTCCGGCGCATCCAGCACGCGCATCGAGGTGCGGGTGCTGGCGAGGATGCTGTAGAGGCCGTGGAAGTCGCGCTGGCTGATGGGGTCGAATTTGTGGTCGTGGCACCGCGCGCACGAGACCGTCAGGCCGAGGAAGGCTTTGCTCATCGCGTCGATCTGGCTGTCCACGACGATGACCTCCTCGCCCTTTACGTCCACCGGCGTTTGGTTGAACTCGACGAGCCGCCACCATGCTGACGCGAGCAAGGACTGGTTCAGGCCATCGGCCCAGCGCGGCTTCTCCAGCAAGTCGCCGGCGATGTGCTCACGCACGAACTGGTCGTAGGGCAGGTCCGCGTTGAAGGCGCGGATGAGCCAGTCGCGGTAGCGCCACGCGTGCGGGAGGAAGGCGTCGTGCTCCGTGCCGTGCGTGTCCGCGTAGCGCACCACGTCCTGCCAGTGGCGGGCGAAGCGTTCGCCGAAGTGCGACGAGGCAAGGAGCGAGTCAAGGCGATGCTGAATGCTGGCTGCTGGCTGCTGTTGGAACCCGCGGACGAATGCCTCGACGTCTTCGGGCGACGGCGGAAGGCCGGTGAGGATGAAGTGCAGGCGGCGGGCGAGCGCACGTGGCTCAGCGGGCGGGGCAGGGGAGAGGCCGCGCTCATCGAGTGCCGCGAGCAGGAAGCGGTCAATGGCGTTCGTGCTCCACGCGGCGTTGCTTGGCGTCGGGACGACGGGATGCGTAAGAGGGCGAAAGGCCCAGTTCGGCTGCGGGGCAGGTTTCTTGACGGAGGAATCAGCACCGGCCGCATCGGGAGAGCCGAGCAACAGCACCACGAGCAATACGGCGACAGCGCAGAGTTGTCTTGGTTGGCTAGCTCGCGGAGTCACGCAGCAAGTGAACAGGATGGGGGCGGTGACTTCAAGCGCCCGTGCCGGCGGTTTGTAACCGCCGTGTTGTGCGTGGATAGCTCGAGGCGCGTCGAAGTGCTGTTCCCTAGGAGCGGCGGTTGTCAAACCGCTGGCACGAGTCACTTCCGTTCCGGCCGGCCTTGGATGATGTCGCCGAGCCGCTGGTTCAGCTTCTCCTGGTCGTTGGCGGCCTCGCCGATGGCACCGATGCTGTCGCCGACGCGGTTGAGAAGGTCGGCGCGTTTCTCGGCGTCGCTCACGACTTTGGCGGTGAAGTGCTCGCTCGTGCCGATGCCGGGGCCGGTGACGTTGTTGTTGTCGCGGGCTTCAATCCAGTATTCGAGCGTCGCGCCCTCGGGCGGCTTTGGGTTGAGCACGCCGACCTTCCAATCATAGCGGCGGCGCAGGGCACGCGAGGGGGTCTCCAACGTGAGTTCGATGTCCTTCTCCTCGCCGCCGTCCACGGTGTAGCGCAGGAAAAGCTGCTTCACAGCGAAGTCGTCCACGGCCTCGAAGCCGATGAGCACAGTGGCGCGTTGGGTGATGAGGTCTTCCTTGCGCTCGGGGTAGGTGATGCGGACGACGGGCGCGCGGTCGGGCAAAACTTCGAGGCGATAGACCGCGTCGTCCTTCGAGCGGAAGCCGTATTTGTCCTCCAGATGAATCGAAAAGCCAGTAAGTGCTTCGCTCGTGATAGGGATGCTCACCTGCACTTCGCGGGCGTTCTTCGGGTTGACCAAAAGCGGCAAGGTGATGGGCGCGGCGTTCGTCGAGCTGGTCACGAGCACTGCGCCTTTCGCAACTTCCTTCGTGGGCGTGAGCGTGAGGTTGAGCTTGCTCCCGACGAGTAGGGTCAGGTCGCCGAGCGAGCGGCGGACGGTGCCGAGGCCCGTGTAGTCGGGGTAGATTTGCAACGCGTCGAGCTTGGCAATGCCGGGGCGCTCGACCGCCTCCACGCGCGCGGAGCGGGATTTGCCGTCGCCGATGTGGAAGGTGTAGTCGAACGTGTCCTGCACGTTCTCCATCGCCTGCGCGAAGTGCGCGCGGTTGGTCTTGCTGCCGTCGAGGAGGAACTCCTGCGTGCGACCGGAGGTGAACTTGAGCACGACCTTGGCATGGTCGGGCACGACGCCTTTCGCCAGGGCGAAGAGGTTCACGTTGTCGCCGCGCGCGATGCGAATGTCCCCGCTGGTCTGGCCGATGCGGGTCTTGCGGGGGACTTCCACTTCGCGGGAGAGGAACGCGCGGCTCAACAAGTCGCGGCTAACTTCTTCGCCCTTCCAAAACACCACGCCGCCAATGCCGATGATAACCACCGCCCAGCCGACGAGGCGGCGGAGCTGGCGGGTGCAGATGACAGCGGTGAAATCCACCGGCTCGGCAAGGCGCTCGGTTTCCGAGACGAGCGCGCGGACGAGCGCGGGGGCTTCGCCAGACTGGAGCGCGCCGGGGCGGGTGAGCTGGAGCGCGGCGATGAGGCGAGTGCCGAAGGGTGAGTTGCCGCGCTCGACGAGCAGCGCGATGTCGTCGTCGTCAGGCTGGCGGAGGAAAGGGATGAGGATGCGGTGCCAGATGACGTGGCCGGCGGCGGCGAGGTAGCCGAGGAAGAGCAGGAGGCGGACGGCCCACGGGAGGTCGAGGAACCAGTCCGCGGCCATACCGATGCCGAGCGCGAGCACGAGCCCGCCGAGCAGCATCGCCACGCCGGAGCCGGTCTCAACGCCGACCTTCTTCGAGCGCACGGCGGCCAGCTTGCCCGCGAGCAGGGCGCTCGGGGGGACGGCGGTGCGTTGTTCCGGGGCGGCGGTCATTTCAAGTGCGACAGTTTGCGGAGCACCCACTCCGTTGAGACGACACCGAGGAGCAGCAGGAAGTAGAGCGGGCTGGCCCACAGCTCGACTTCCATCGGCGAGCGGACGCGCTCGGTCTTGGCGCGGATGCTGTCGGGGAGTTGGAAGAGCGTCTCCTCGCGGAAGAACTCGCCGCCGCTGATGCTCGCCATCTCGCGCAGGAGCGGCTCGTTCATCGCGGTGTCGCCCAGCTCGAAGCGCGGCGTCGTCACGTTGAAGTCCACGCGCGTGTCGGCATCGCTCTCGACGCCGAACTTGTAGCTGCCTGCGGCGGGCGCGATGAACTCGCCGCGATAGACGCCGGGCTGGTCGGTCACGGGGCGCAGCGAAATCTCCGTGGGGCCGCCACCGTCACCGGTGCGGAGGGTGTAGGTGCCTTTGACCACGGGGTCATTCACCGGCTCGAAGCCCGCGCGGTAGAGACGCGCGTAAACGGCCACGCGATCGCCGCTGACGAAGTTCTGCCGGTCGAGCGTGAGCTGCGTTCGGCGCGAGCCTCCGGTCATGTGCGGCAGCGCGAGGCGTTGCGCAATCTGGCCCCAGAAGGTCGTGTAAATCTCGTCGCCGGTGTTCTTGCGCCAGCGCCAGGTGTTGTCCGTGCCGACGAAGAGCGACTGGCCGAGGCCGTATTGCTGCACGGCGACGACGGGCATCGGGCCGAAGCGCGAGGCCTTGAGCGGATCAGGGTCCACGACGAGGACTTCCGCGCCGGGCTTGGCGCGCGAGACTTTAGCGACCCAATAGACCGGCGGCAGCAGCTTCCAGAGCGCGACGCTGTCCTCTTCGTTGTCGCCGAAGCGCAGCATCGTGGAGCTGCGGCCCTGCGCGGTGAGCGTGAGGCGGACGGGTTTGTCGGCGGTGCCTTCGGTGGTCTCGGCGGCGGTGTTCACGGCGTCGAACTCGACGGGGAGAATCTGCTCGATGGGTGTGTTGCGCCACGCGTTCGGGCTGAAGCGCTTGCCCGCGACCATCAGGAAGGAGCCGCCGAAGCGCGAGACGAACTCGTTCACGTTCCGCTGCTGCTCGGGCGTGAGCTGCTTCGGGTCCACGTCGCCGAAAACGATGAGGTCGAAGTTGAACAGCTCCTCTTTGTTGACGGGGAAGCGTTCGAGATAGGGCGAGTTGGCTTCGCGCGCGATGGCCGGCGCGCCCTCGAAGAGCACGCACTTCAGGTCTACGCGGCGGTCGCGCATGAACATCGCCTGGAGGTAGCGGAAGTCCCAGCGCGGCGACTGCTCGACGAGCAGCACGCGAATCTTCGCATCAATCACGCGCAGGTGCTGCACTCGGGAGTTGTTGTCCTTCACCGTCTCGTCGGGGCGCGCCTCGACGCTGGCTTCCAGCTCGAAGTCGCCCGTCTTGTCGGGCGTGAAGCGCAGGGATACGACTTGCTCGCCGTCGGGGCCGAAGGTGATTTCGCGCTCGTCCACCTTCGTGTCGCCGAGCTTGAGGACAACTTTAGCCTTCTCGCCGGCGAGGCCCTGCGAGCGGACGCGCACGTTGGCGAGCACTTCGTCCTTCACGAAGCTGACCTCGGGCGCGAAGAGGTTGGCGACGATGATGTCGCGCGGGCTGGTGATGCCGACGCCCCAGATGTAGAGGGGCACGCCGTCCTGCTTGAGCTGCGCGGCAATTTCGCGCGGGGAGGGGCCGGAGTTCTGGCCGCCGTCGGTGATGAGCACGACACCCGCGAGCGGCTGGCCGCGCTTCAGCTCGACGGCCTTGCGGAGCGCGTCGCCGATGGGCGTGGTGGCGGAGTTGGCGTCGAGTTTTTCCACCCAGTCGAACGCCGTGACCTTGGCTTTGCGCCGGGCTTTCTTGCCCTCAGCGTCGGGTTCGGAAACGTCGTTCTTGCTCCGCGGCAGGGCGTTCACGTCCGTGCCGAAGCTGAAGGGGACGAGGTCGAAGTCGAAGTCGAGGCGGGGCAGGAGGTCGAGCTTCTCGTTGCGGAGGGCGGCCTTGAGGAGGTCGAGGCGGGCGATGGCTTCGACCTCGCGGAGGCGTCCAGCCTGAGGTTGCTGGGTGAGCCCTTTGGTTGGGTCGGAGAGGCCTTTGACGAGCGCGGCGCGCTTGATGTCATCGGGCGTCACGCGCGGGTCTTTGATTTGCATCGAGGCCGAGCTGTCCACGAGCAAGAGCAAGGTGCGACGGACGCTGCCCTCGACGGTGAAGGCGAGCACGGGCCGCAGCAGCAGGAACGTGAGCAACACGAGGAACGAGACGCGCAGGCCGGTGAGCAGCCAGCGGCGGGCGGGCGTGGTGGCGGGCGGCCATTGCCGATACGTCCAGATGCCCAAGCCCGCGAGCACGAGCGCGAGCAGCACGACCCACCCAGCCCCGACGCCGCCTTGGAAGGCGAGTCGGACGGACGCAAGGTCGCCAGCGGCTTCCACGCGCGCACCGAGAAGTTTGAGGAGCAAGTCGGTCATGACTTTTTGAGCCACAGATGAAACACAGATGAAACACAGATGAGGCAGTGCCCCTGTGTTTCTCGCCTTTCGGAATCTGTGTTCAATCTGTGTTTCATCTGTGGCTCAAAGTTACTTCGCCCGGCTGAAGTATTGCGCGAGGAAGGTTTCCAGTGCGGCGAGGGCGAGCACAGCGATGAGAATCGGCAGCCAGAACTCCGCGCCGACGCGGGCTTTCTCCACCCACTCGCGGATGTTCAAAGTCGGGTTCCAGCGCTGCACGGCGGCGACTTGGCCAAGGGCGGTGACTTCGTCCACCGGGAGTTCGCTGAGGTTGGATTCGGACGGGTCGGGCTGGACGGCGAACTTGATGACGGTCGGCGGGTCGGCGATGGAGACTTCGTAGATGCCGGCCTTGTCCGTGGTGTCGTAGGTGAGGACGGGCGTGCCGCTGACAAGCTCGACGCGGCGCAAGTCGCGCGTGCCGCTCGCCGCGCCGGGGGCCATGACGACGGCGTCCTTGTGCAGCAAGTCGGCGGTGAGGCGGCGCGCGAACTGCGTGCCGACGCGGACGTTCGCGCCTTCATCGTGGCGCTGGATAAGCGTGCCCAGCGTGCGGTGGAGCAGCGGGACGAAGGCGGGGCGGACGCCGAGGTCGTTCCACGCTGTGTCCGCCGTGCTGGCGAACAGGACGACGCGACCGAGGCCGACGGCGCGCTCGGCCATCGCGATAGAGCCGTCGCTGAAGCGGAGGATGGTCTTCGGCGCGGCGAAGTTGGTTTGAGAGTGTGAGGGTGTGAGGGTGGAAGAGTTCTTTGCGCTGGGACTCTTGCCCGCCTGTTCACCTGACTCGTCCTTCGTGGCGGCGAGGAGGTTGAGTTCAAAGGCGCGGAAGAAACGCGCGGAGGCGAGCGTGCCGGCGTTGCCGTCGTTCCACAGGGCGACGATGGGGTGGTCGTAGCCTTTGGTTTGGAAGGTGAAGAATTTCTCGTCCTGGGCCGCATCGCCGTGCGGCTCGCTGAGGGTGGCGGGGAGCAGTTTGCGCGCGGTGGCGAGCTGGGCGTTGTAGAAGGCGGTGTTGACCTTCGCGCCCGGGAAGATGAGCAGGCCGCCGCCGCGCTTCACGAAGTTCTCCATCGCCATGGCGGTGTCGGTGGAGAAGTCCGGGACGTTCGCGAGGACCACGGCGTCGAAGTCGTCGAAGCGCGTGCCCGCCATGTCGGCAGGGGCGATGGTGGAGGTCTTGACGTAGTATTGCTCGGCCTCCTCGGGAGACACGGGGACGAGCGCGTGGCCGAGGAAGAAGGTCTCGGACTCGCGCGGCTCGGTGCCAGGCTCGCCGTCCACGATGAGCACGCGAATCTCGCGGATGGCGCGGACGGCCAGCGTGCGGGTGTCGTCGCCGGCGAAGCGGTCGCCAGCGATGCGCGCGGTGACGTTGTGCCAGCCCTCGGCTTTGAAGCGGGTGTTGAGCGGGACGCTGCGGGTGCCGCCAGGCGGGATGCTGGGGATGGTGACTTCATCGGCGGAAGCGCCGTCCACGAGGAGCGAGACTTTGATGTCCTTGGCTTCCTGCTTGCCGTAGTTGGCGACCTGCGCCTCGAAGCGGAGCGGGCGATTCAGCGGCGCGAGGCCGCTGCTCAGGACGAGGCCGCTGATGCCGAGATTGCGTTCCTCGCCATCGCCGACGAGGACGAGGTGGGTGGCGACGTTTTGCTCGCCGGTCTGCTCCTTGGCCTGTTTCAAGGTCTTCTGGATGTCGCCGAGCTGCCGCCAGCCGGCGAGCTGGCCGTCGGTGATGACGTAGATTTCTTTGCGGATGGCGGAGCGGCCTTTGAGGGTTTCGAGCGCCTTCTCGATCGAGGGGAAGAGGTCGGTGGCGCGGTCGGAGAGCGGGGCTTCGCGGACGGTTTTGCGCGCGAGATTGAGGTCATGCGTCGGCTCCTTGATGACTTCCTTCGCGATGTCGGAGGCGAGGATGACGGCGGCAGCGGAGCCGGAGGGAAGCGCGTCCACGGCTTGCT
>SIBB01000168.1 GCA_009695395.1 Pedosphaera sp.
CACCGTTCATCATGGCCTCCGAGTTCAAAGCCCTCCGCCGCGTCGAGTTCAGCGAGACCGACATGGCGGGCATCGTCCACTACTCGAACTTCTTCAAATACATGGAGACCGCCGAGCACGCGTTCTTCCGCTCGCTCGGCTTCTCCATCATCTCGCGCCACACAGACCCGCCGGTGGGTTGGCCGCGCGTCCACGCCTCGTGCGACTACCGGCATCCGCTGCACTTCGAGGACGAGGTGGAAATCCACATGCTCGTCTGCGAGAAAAAGGCGAAGTCCCTGAGCTATCTCTTCAAGTTCCGGAAGCTGAACGGCCCGCATCCCGTCGAGGTCGCGCGCGGCAAGCTGACGGTGGTCTGCGTCACGCGCGACGCGCATGGCAAAATGTCCTCCGTGCCGATTCCCCAGAACATCGCGGAGAAAATCGAGGTCGCCCCAGCAGAGCTGCTGGCCTGAACCAAGAGTTGGTCCGTCGGCTTCCAGTTGGCTCAAGCGTCCCGCAGTCCGCTGGTTACAGCCACGCCGATTGTGTCTTCCACTCGCTTTCCACTGCACGCAGCACCTCCGCCAGGGAGTGGCCGCTGAGCACCTTTCGCAGCGTGCTGACGCCGCTGTCCAGCGCTTTCGTGGGGCCGCTCTGAATGACACCGCGTAGCAGGTGGGCGGCCATCCGGGTCGCGTCGTCCGTGCGGGCAGATGGGGACGTTGAGATGGCGGCCAGCACGGCCAGCACTCGCTTGCGGGGCATTCCTTCCAGCACTTCGCGGAAGACAGTCGCGCGGGCAGAGCTGTCAAAGCCGGGCGCGCCGAACAATTGAGACAATGCAGAGACAATCTCGCCTGCCTCGTCGGTGGCTGGCCGCACCGCAGACGCCGCCGGCGGGGCAGGGGACACGGCCGGCCGGGATGACAGGTCGCTGGTCTTGAACTCGATCGTCACCGAGTGTGGGCCGCCGGGAGACGCGTTCGTTGTCCCGTCCGCATCGAGCGCGAAGGCCAGCGTCAGGTGAACGCGTTCAGGAATCAGCGGGAGACTTCCTTGGTCGCTTTGGACGGCGAGACCCAACTGCATTTCGCGGAGTGCGGTGTTGATGGCGTGACTGAGCGTTGGCACGGCTGAAGTGTAGCAGACCAAGCAAGCGGTTCCCTTTTCAAATCACCGCGAGGTTGTTCTGCCCACCGCGCGCGGTATGATCGCCACATGAATGACCAATTGTGGCGGCAAGAATTTCGGCAGGTTTGGGACCGAGCCGAGCGGGCTTGGCACGCGGGGCGCAAGACGCCGGGATCCATGTTCAACGCGGCGGACGCGGCCTTCATCGAGGGCTTGGGGTGCTCTACGCAGGAGTTGTTCGATTTCGTGGACGACTCGCAAGGCTACGGCGGCGACCCGGACTATGAGACTTCGCTGGCGGTCACTGCCATCCGCCGCGACTATTTCCTGAACGTGCTCGGCGGAAAATCCACAGGGCGCAGGGCGACGATGGCGAGCCTTCCCGCGAAGTCCGCCGAGGTGGACGGCATCTCGTGGCTGCCTCGGCTGATCGTGAAGGCCCGGCTGAAACTGCGCGGTGAAATGCCTGCTGATCTGATGTATGGCTGCGCGGGGGACCGCCCGTTCCTGCGGCGGATGAACACGACTCTTCCCCAATTTCTCGAACTCGTCCGCGACAGCGGCGACGACGACCACCGCATCGTGAACGCAGTAAAGAAAGCCGCCGGCGCGCGCGGACTGGGCCAAAGCAGGGGATGACGGTTTCGGTGATGAAAAGCTGCTGGAGCGACTCGGCAACAAGTAGTAAATATTCACGAGTCATCGCCGCAACCCACTCATGAACACCCTCCCTCTTCAGCTCCGCTGGCTGGCCACGCTGTTGATTTCACTAATCGCTAATTACTCTCCGGCCGCCGCCGCGCCCAAGCTCAACGTCCTCTTCCTTGTTGCCGATGACTTGAACACGCGGCTCGGCTGTTACGGCGACCCGCTGGCGGTTTCGCCGAACATTGACCGACTCGCCAAGCGCGGCGTCCGCTTCGACCGCGCGTATTGCCAGTATCCCCTTTGCAATCCCTCGCGCTCCTCCTTCATGTCCGGCCTGCGGCCCGACACCACGCGCGTCTTCGAGAACGTCACGCACTTCCGCAAGACCGTGCCTGACGCGCAGACCCTGCCTCAGACTTTTCAGCGCGCGGGCTACTCGGTCGTCCGCGCCGGCAAGCTCTATCACTATGGCGTGCCGATGCAGATTGGCACGGACGGGTTCGATGACGCGCCATCGTGGCAGCGGACAATCAACCCCACAGGTCGTGACAAGGCTGAGGAGAGCGCGCTGCTAAACTACACGCCCAAGATTGGCCTCGGCGCGGCACTTGCATGGCACGCCACGGCGGGCGATGGCACGGACCACACGGACGGGATGATTGCCGGCGAGGTCATCAAGCTGCTGGAGCAACACGCCGCGCAGCCGGATAAGCCGTTCTTCATCGCCTGCGGCTTCTTCCGCCCACACGTGCCGTGCATCGCGAGCGAGAAGTTTTTTGACCTGCATCCGGTCGAGAAGTTCTCGCTGCCGAAAGAACCGCTGGAGCACCTCGCAAAGATTCCGCGTGTCTCGCCGCTTGTGAGCCCGCCGAACTACGGCGTCGCGGAACCGGACCTCCGCAATTTCCTCCGCGCCTACTACGCGAGCGTGAGTCAGATGGACGCGCAAGTCGGCCGCGTGGTGGACACGCTCGACCGCCTCAAGCTCGCGGACAACACCATCATCGTCTTCTTCAGCGACCACGGCTGGCTTCTCGGCGAGCACGGCGGGCAATGGCAGAAGCGCAGTTTGTTCGAGGAGTCCGCGCGCGTGCCGCTCGTCATCGCTGTGCCGGGCAGCAAATCGAACGGCAGCGTCAGCCCCCGCCCGGTGGAACTCGTGGACTTGCACCCGACGCTGGCGGAACTCGCCGGCCTGCCCATTCACCCGACGCTTGAAGGCAAGAGCCTCAAGCCGCTGCTCACCAATCCGCTGGCCGCCTGGGACAAGCCTGCCTTCACCCAAATCACGCGCAACGCTGAGGTGAGCCTCGCCGTCGGCGTGGACCCGAAGCAGAAGTCCCTCATGGGCCGCAGCGTCCGCACGGACCGCTGGTGTTACATCGAGTGGGACGAGGGCCGTGCGGGAGCGGAGCTTTACGACGCGCAGGCGGACCCGAAGCAGTATCGCAACCTCGCGGACGACCCGAAGCACACCGCGTCCGTCACAACGATGAAGAAGTTGTTGGAGAGAGCGGGCGTGAAGAAGTAATTACTAATCAGTCAGCCAAACTCAGGCCAACGCACTTATGAACTCACTCTCATCCAACCTTCGCAGGTTGTCCCTGCTACTCGCGCTAATTGCTGCCCCGCTCATCGCTAATCACTCGCGCGCCGCCGCTAAGCCCAACGTCCTCTTCATCGCGGTGGACGACATGAGCAACAGCCTCGGCTGCTACGGCCACCCGCTCGTGAAGTCGCCGAACATTGACCGACTCGCGAAGCGCGGCGTGCGCTTCGACCGCGCGTATTGCCAGTTCCCGCTCTGCTCGCCCAGTCGCACCTCGATGATGACCGGCCTGCGTCCGGACACGACGCAGGTCTATGACTTGCAGAAGCACTTCCGCTCCGTGCTGCCGGATGCCGTGACCCTGCCGCAGATGTTCATGAAGAACGGTTACTTCGCGGCGCGCGTCGGGAAGATTTTCCATTATGGAAACCCCGGCCAAATCGGCACACCCGGCCTTGATGACGCGCCGTCGTGGAACGTCGCGCTTAACCCGCGCGGCCGCGACAAGGACGAGGAGGACAAGCTCACCAACCACACGCCCAAGCGCGGTCTTGGCAGCGCGCTGGTCTTCATGAAAGCCGAGGGCACGGACGAGGAGCAGACGGATGGAATCGTCGCCACCGAAGTCATCAAGCTGCTCGAATCGAACCAGGACAAGCCGTTCTTCATCGCCGCTGGATTCTACCGTCCGCACTGCCCTTACATCGCGCCGAAGAAATACTTCGACCTGTATCCGATGGAGAAAATCACGATGCCGCAAGGGCCGTTCCCGGAGGCACTGGCGGCGCCCAAGGCCTCGCTCGCCTCGGTGACGCCTTGGCCGTGGTTCGGCTCGACGGAGATGCAGTCCCGCGAGGCCAAACAGGCATACTACGCGACCATCTCGTTCGTGGACGCGCAGGTGGGCCGACTGCTCGACGCGCTCGACCGTCTCAAGCTCGCGGACAACACCATTGTCGTCTTCTGGAGCGACCACGGCTACCACGAGGGCGAGCACGGGCTGTGGATGAAACAGAGCTTGTGGGAAGGTTCCGCGCGCGTGCCGCTGCTCATCCACGCGCCCGCCGCGAAGGGCAACGGCGGCGTCAGCCCGCGCACCGTTGAGTTCGTGGACGTTTATCCTACACTCGCCGACCTCGCCGGACTCACGCCGCCGAAGAACTTGGCCGGTGCGAGCCTCAAGCCGTTGCTGGAGAACCCGAGTGCCCCGTGGACGAAGCCCGCCTTCACCCAAGTCTGGCGTGGCACATTCCCCGGCCACACCGTCCGCACCGAGCGCTGGCGCTACACCGAGTGGGACAACGGCAAGCAAGGCGCGCAGCTCCACGATATGCAGGCCGACCCGCAGGAGTTGCACGACCTCGTCGCCGACCCGAAGCACGCCGGCACGCTGAAGGAGTTGAAGGCGTTGGTGGCGAGGAACTGGGCGAACGAATACCGCCCGCCCGGCGGCAAGGGTGAGAAGAAGGCGGCGCAGAAAGAGAAATAGCACCACTGTCACTCTGACTTGCGTCCGGCGTTCGCAAACAATCGCGCTCACGGTAGTCTCTTTTAGGCATTGCCCGGCACACAGCCGCTTCCTAAAGTTTGGGCCCGGCGGACGTTCAACTGATGCAGCGTCCGCCGTTGCGTTTTTATGAAATACATTTTTGTCACCGGCGGCGTGGTCAGCTCACTTGGCAAGGGCATCACGGCATCCGCGCTCGGCACCCTGCTCGAGAACCGCGGCCTCAAGGTCGCGCTGCAAAAGTTCGACCCTTACCTGAACCTCGATCCGGGCACGATGTCGCCCTACCAGCACGGCGAGGTGTATGTGCTCGATGACGGCGCGGAGACGGACCTCGACCTCGGTCATTACGAGCGGTTCACAAGCACGAAGCTCACGCGCAAGAACAACACCACCAGCGGCCAGGTCTATCAGCAGGTCCTCGATAACGAGCGCAAGGGCGTCTATCTCGGCAAGACCGTCCAGGTCATTCCGCACGTCACCGATGAAATCCAACGGCGCATCCAAGTCCTCGCCGACGACGCGAAGGTGGATGTCATCATCACCGAGGTCGGGGGCACGACGGGTGACATCGAGGGATTGCCCTTCCTGGAAGCCATCCGCGAGTTCGCGCTCGACGCCGGGCCGCACAACGTCTGCTTCATCCACGTCACGTATGTCCCCTTTATCAAGGCCGCAGGAGAGCTGAAGACCAAGCCCACGCAGCAGAGTGTCGCCAAGCTGCGGGAGATCGGCATCACCCCGCACATCTTGGTCTGTCGGTGCGAGCAGCCGCTGGACTTGGAGCTGCGGAAGAAGGTGTCCATGTTCTGCAGCGTGCCGCAGGAGGCCGTTGTCGAGCACAAGGACGTGGAGCACTCCATCTACGAGGTGCCGCTCATGCTTCAGCGCGAGCGCCTCGATGACCTCGTGTGCCGCACGCTTAACCTCACGGTGCCGCAGCCGAACATGGCGCACTGGCAGGAGATCATCCGCAAGCTCATCGCCCCGCAGCACCGCGTCCGCATCGGTGTCGTAGGCAAATACATTGAGCTACAGGACGCCTACAAGTCCGTTTACGAATCGATCATCCACGGCGGCGTGGCGAACGACTGCGGCGTCGAGATCGTCAAGCTCGACGCAGAGGACATCGAGAAAGACGGGGCGGACAAGATTCTCAAAGGCCTCGGCGGCATCCTCGTGCCGGGCGGCTTCGGGGAGCGTGGCATCGAGGGGAAAATCCTCGCGGCGAAGTTCGCGCGCGAGAACAAGGTGCCTTATCTCGGCCTCTGTCTCGGGATGCAGATTGCCACTATCGAGTTTGGCCGCCATGTGCTGGGCTTGAAGGGCGCGCACTCGACGGAGTTCGACCCGAACACGCCGCACCCCGTCATCGCGCTGCTGGACGAACAGCGGGAGGTGACGCAGAAGGGCGGCACGATGCGGCTCGGCGCGCAGCCCTGCCAGCTTGTGATGGGGAGTAAGGCCCAACTGCTTTACGGCGCGTTCGTGGTGAACGAGCGCCACCGCCACCGCTACGAGTTCAACAACGACTATCGCCAGCGCTACGAGGACGCGGGCTTCACCTTCAGCGGCACCTCGACGGACGGAAAGCTCGTGGAACTCATCGAGCTGAAGGACCACCCCTTCTTCGTGGCCAGCCAGTTCCACCCGGAGTTCATGAGCAAGCCCAACTCACCGCACCCGCTCTTTCGCGGGTTCATCGCCGCCACGCACCAGCACCAGCACAACAAGCCGCTGTAGGCGAGTTAGACAGTGTTGCGCTTCCATGATGTGGATGCGGTGGGCTGGCAGGCCCAAGGCGTGCCGAGCTTGCCCGGGCCATGCCTCGGGCCGGATGGTTTGTCTCTTTCCCCGCCCAGCGCCGCTTGCGGTTCTGGCGATTTTTCCGCCTAATCAAACCATGACGAAGCCGTTGCTCGCGTTCGTGGACGACATCTACGAAGACCTCGAACTGTGGTATCCACTGTTGCGAATGCAGGAGGCGGGCTATGCCATGCGTTTGGCGGCGACTGAATTGCGCACCTTCTCCGGCAAGCATGGGTATCCCGCCACCAGCGACCTGCTGCTGTCGGAGGCGCGGAGCGAGGCGTTCGCCGGACTGCTGGTGCCGGGAGGTTTCATGCCGGACAAGCTCCGGCGCGATCCCCGTGTGCTGGCACTCACACGTGAGTTTTTCGAGCAGGGCAAGATGGTGGCCTTCATCTGCCACGGCGGTTGGATTCCCATCTCCGCGAAGATTCTCGCGGGCCGACGTGTCACCGGATCGTTGGGCATCAAGGACGACTTGGAGAACGCCGGGGCGATCTGGGTGGACGAACCCGTGGTCGTGGATGGGAATTTGATCTCAAGCCGCACACCGCGTGATCTCGCGCTGTTTGCGAAGGCGATGGTGGATTTCCTGCAAGCGAACAGCGGTCAGCAGTCAGCTCGGAGGTTTGCCGCTGAACGCTGAACGCTCCTTACTTCTTCCCCTTCTTCAGCGCCGCCTTGGTCGCCGCCTGC
>SIBB01000169.1 GCA_009695395.1 Pedosphaera sp.
GAGACCACCCGCCCATGCACATCCGTGAGCCGTTGGTCGCGGCCGCCGAAGCGGAAGGTGAGGCGTTCGTGATGGAGGCCGAGCTGGTGGAGGATGGTCGCGTGGAGGTCGTGAATGTCCACGCGGTTCGCGACGGCACTCATGCCCATCTCGTCCGTGGTGCCGTAGGTCATGCCGCCGCGCACGCCGCCGCCGGCCATGAAGATGGTGTAGCCGCTGACGTGGTGGTCGCGGCCATCCGTGCCCGCCGAGTGCGGCGTGCGGCCCATCTCGCCGGCCCACAGGATAAGCGTTTCGTCGAGCAGGCCGCGCGCCTTCAGGTCACGGATGAGCGCGGCGACGGGCTGGTCGGTGATGCGGGCGTTCTCCTCGTGGCGCTTGCGCAACTCACCATGTTGATCCCACGGGGCGTTGTTGTTGTGCGTGAGCGGGCAGGTGACTTCGATGAAGCGCACGCCCGCCTCGACCATGCGGCGCGCCCGCAGGCATTGGAGCGCGTAGAACTTGTCGAAGTCATTCGCGCGGTCCACGCCGTAGAGCCGCAGCGTCGCGGGGCTTTCGCCGGTCACGTCACAGAGCGAGGGCACGAGCGATTGCATCCGCGCAGCAGTCTCGTAGTTCTTGATGGCAGACTCGATGGCGTCGGAGCCGCCGAGGGTCTTCGCGGTGGCCGAGTCTTGCTCGCGGAGGAAGTCCAGCTTCGCGCGCTGCAACGCGGCGGGGTCGGCAGGCGTGATGTTGTCCACGGGCCGGCCCTTCGCGCGGACGGGCGTGGCCTGATGCGTCGCGGGCAGGAACGAGCTGGCGAAGTTCTGCGAACCGCCGTTGGGCACCCAGTCGTTGTTGAGCAGCACGTAGCCGGGGAGTTGCTCGTTCTCCGTGCCGAGGCCGTAGGAAACCCACGAGCCAAGGCTCGGAGCCGCGCCGATGCTGCGACCCGTGTGGAGCAGGAGGTTTTGCGCGCCGTGCAGCGGCGTCTCGCCAACCATCGAGCGGACCACGCAAAGCTCATCCGCGACGCTGGCGATGTGCGGCAGGAGGTCGCTCACCCACAGGCCGGACTGGCCGCGCTGTTTGAACTCCCACTGATTCTTCAGCCACTTGCGATTCGCGCTGACGCTTTGGGAAAGCTCGTCGGGCCGCCACTGTGCAGGCTGGCCGGTGCGCTTGGTCAGCTCGGGCTTGGGGTCGAACGTGTCCACGTGCGACACGCCGCCATCCATGAAGAGGAAGATGACGTGCTTGGCGCGCGGGGCGAAGTGGGCTTGGGCGCGGCGGGCCTCGGCGCTGGCGACACGGTTGGCGAGGCCGGCGAAGGCGAGCCAGCCGAAGCCCAGGCTGGACTGCCGCAGAAAGCTTCGCCGCGTGGTCACGCCTGCGCGGCGGCCGGGGCAAAGTGGGTTCACAGAGAGGCCGGGTTCAGTGGACATAGATGAACTCCTTCACGTTGAACAACGCGTGTGCCACGTCCTGCCAGACCGGCTGGCAGGCCATGAGAACACCGGGCGCGATACCGTGCAGTTCCGCCGACCGCGACGCCAACTTCACGAGGCGCGCCAGCTCTTCCTCGCGCGGCGGGCGGCCCAGCGCGGTGCCGAACATCGCCCTCGCCCGCGCTTCCGGGGACGCCGCTCCATCCTTCAGCACGCCTTCGCTCCAGTGCTTCGCCATCGCGAGGACGAACGGGTCGTTGAGCAGCGCGAGCGCCTGGTCGGGGACGTTCGTCACATCGCGCTTCCCGGTGGTGAGCTTGGGGATGGGTTGATTGAAGAGGGCAAGGAACTTAGGCGGCTCCATGAGGGTCATCTTCAAGTAGAGGCTGCGGCGGCCGACGCCGTCGAGCGGGCCGATGAAGAGCCGCTTCGCCGCGTCCTGCGCGGTGCGATACGGGTCAATCGGCTCGCCCCCCAGCGCCGGGTCCAGCCGACCCGACACCGCGAGCATCGCGTCGCGGACGGACTCGGCGTCGAGACGCTGCTGGGGGAAGTGATGCCAGAGGCGGTTCTCGGCATCGTTTGTGAGCGCCGCCGTGCTCGTCGTGCTGGCCTGCCGCCACGTCGCGGACGTGACCATGAGCTTCACCAACTTCTTGAGCGACCAGCCCTCGGCCACGAAACGCGCGGCGAGGTAGTCGAGCAACTCGGGATGAACCGGCCTCTCGCCGAGATGGCCGAAGTCATCGGGCGTGCGCACGAGGCCCTCGCCGAAGAGGTGCAGCCAGACGCGGTTGACGAAGACGCGGGCGGTGAGCGGGTTCGTTTCGCTGGCGATGCTGCGGGCGAGTTCGAGGCGGCCGCTGGAGTCGGGAAGAGTGCGAGTGGCCGGGCCGCCGAGCAGTCGGATGTTCCCGCGCGGCACGGCGTCGGCGAATTCGGTGTAGGCGCCGCGCACGCTGAGGCGTTCGTCGCGGCCCTCGTTCCAATCGTCCGCCGAGCCGATGGTGCGGTCGGGCTGGAGTCGCTTCTCGGTCGCGCGATAGGCGGCGACGAGCGGCGCGAGCGCGGCGTTGGTGGATTCGTTCGGCAGCCACTTGGCGGCGAGGGCTTCGTTGAGCAGGCGCACGTCCTCGCTGTCGCAGCGGTCCCCGGCCCAGCGCGTGACGGCGGCGAGCAACGTGTCGGCAAGGCGCGCGGCGAGTTGCTCCTTCGACTCCGGCGCGGCCGCGCCGGCGAAGAGCGGGGCGAAGCGCGCGAGTTCATCCTGCGGACCTTTGCCAGCGGCGTGCTGGTAAACGCGCGTGAGGCCGAACCACGAGCGCTCGTCGGCCGCGTCGCTTTCCTTGAGGCCACCGTAGCCGGTGCGGGGCGGGAAGTAGTTGTTCAGCGACTTGGTGGCGAGTTCGAGATAGACGCGGCGGTGAGCGCTGGTGTCGTTGCCACCGGCGAGCTTGTCGAAATTGCCCGCGGTGAGCGTGAGCCACGCGGGCTGCGGCTGATTGAGGAACGCGAGGCGCTCGGAGTGGAAGGCTTGGTCCACGATGAAGGCACGGGCGGAGTGTTTTCCGGCAGCGTAGCCCGCCGAGAACGTCACCGGCGGACCCGGCGCGAAGAGCGGACTGCGCACCGCGCCCGCGAGCCGCGCGGACCACGCGTGCGACCAACGGCCGGCGGGAAGCAGTTGCGCGAGCGCGGCCTCGCCCTCATCGGCCACAACGGGCTCGCCGTCGCGCACGAGGCCGTGCTTCAGGCCGAAGCCATCCCAGCGCCAGCCGCCGGAGCCGTCGGCGCGGGTGAAGTCGGCGAGCAAGGTGAGGTTCGTCTGGTTGGCAGCGACGCGCTGCTCGCGCTCGCGCTGGAACTCCTCGCGCAGTTTCGGCCACGCGGCGGCGAGGGCGACGCCGTTGGTAGAGCGCCGCAGCGTTTGCCGCCAGAGGGAAGCGAGTGAGTCGGGGAAGGTGGGGGAAGGCTTTTCGTCTGCCAGAAGCGCGGCGATTTTTGTCAGCACTGGTTCGCGAGAGTTGAGCCAGAGTTTCGCCAACTCAGCGCGCAGGGCTTGCTTGTGCCGACGCAGTTCGGCGAGCACTTCGAGATTCGGATCCACCGCGTCTGCGCAACGCACGCCCCAGCGGGTGCTCATGAAGATCCCGGCGAGCGCGTAGTAGTCGCGCTGGGAAACGGCATCGAGCTTGTGGTCGTGGCACTGGGCGCAGGCGACGGTGGTGCCGAGGAAACCCTTGCTGACGGTGTCGATTATGTTGGCGATGGCTTCCTGCGTGACGCCTTCGGCCGCCGCGTTGTCGCCGTGCCGACGCTCGCCGAGGCGCAGCGACATGGGGCCGAGGATGGCTTCGTTCAAACCAGTGCGCGGGTCCACGCGAGGTGGGAGGAGGTCGCCGGCGAGTTGTTCGAGGGCAAGTTGCTTGAAGGGCACGTCGTCGTTGAAGGCGCGGACGAGGTAGTCGCGGTAACGCCACGCGTGCTTGGCGGGCGCGTCCCACTCGTAGCCGTGGGTGTCCGAGTAGTGGACGACATCCATCCAGTGCCGCGCCCAGCGCTCGCCGAAGTGCGGGCTGGCGAGCAGGGAATCCACGAGGCGCTCGTAGGCACTCTCACTTTCTCGCTTTCCCACCTGCTCACCTGCCCCGGCCGAAGCAGGTGGGAAAGTGGGAGAGTGAGAAAGTCTGATGGCGTGGACGAAAGTCTCGACCTCCTCCGGGCGCGGCGGCAGGCCCGTGAGGGCGAAGCTCAGCCGGCGTGCGAGGGTGCGAGGGTCAGCTTCTGGCGCGACGCGGAGTTTAGATTTCTCAAGGCCAGCGAGAACGAAGCGGTCGAGGTCCGTGCGGCACCAAGTGACTTGCTTCACCGGCGGCAAGCTGGGCTGGCGGACCGGTTGCAGGCTCCACCACGCGGCACGTTTCTGAAACGCCTCCTCCGGCGAACTCTCCGCCGGCGCGGCGGACAGACGCGCCAGCCCGAGGCAGGCGGGAAGGAGGAGGATGAGCGCGGTTGGCTTCAATGCCGTGGGCAGATAAGTTTGATAAGACGTTCTCGCCAATGCCGCCCGCACTGATGCCGAACACGTGGCTGAGTCAGCATGTTGGACGAGACTGGGCCCGGTTTCATTGCGGGGCGATGGGAAAAGTAAGCGAGCCGCGGAAGCAGCGATCACGGGCGTCAAAAAAAGTTTGACTTGCCTTTCCTTGAGGGACAATTTCGGAAGCATGATCCCGCGATCCAGTGGCCGTTCCAAGGGCTTCACCTTGATCGAACTCCTCGTGGTCATCGCCATCATCGCGATCCTGGCGGGAATGCTGTTGCCGGCTTTGAGCAAGGCGAAGGCGAAGTCCCAAGGAACCTTGTGCAACAGCAACATGAAGCAGATCGGGCTGGCATATAAATTCTACGCGGACGACCACGACTCGAAGCTCGTCGAGTTTGGCAAAAACGGAAGCTCGATGGTCGGTAATTTTTGGATCAACAACCCCAGCTACACCTACTGGCCGGACCTGTTGCGGAGTTACTTGCAAAACCGGGAGATCGTCCATTGTCCCGAAGTGAAGGACAACAGCCGCCTCGGCATAGGCATGACCTACACCGGGGGAACCGCCGGGATCGGTTTCCTCGGCGCGTCCACGAGCGTGCGGGAGCACCAAATAGCCCGTCCCGCAGAGACGGTCATTTACGGGGATAGTGCTGAGATATTACCAGCCACCGTCGTTTTGCCCGATCCCGATCAATGGATTCCGGACCCCGCCGGGAGCAGCCTGCAATACTTTCGAACTCCTGCCGCACCCGGAGCCACAGTGGTTTGGGCAGCGCCCAGCCCGGGCAACCCAAGGTCTGAACGGATGTTCAACCGGCACAACAAGCGGACTAACACCGCGTTCGTGGACGGTCACAACGAGACCATCCCGGTCAGCAAGGTTGGCTTTCAATATCCCCCCGGCGATCCGCTGGCCATGTGGGACCGCCAATGAAGCTAGCCTGGCCAGCACTAGTGTTTCTCGCGGTCTGCCTCGCAACTGGCGGCTGCAATCGGAAGAAGAGCGGTGCTGCTGCCGCCATCCACCAGTTCTCACCCGAGGCGGTGCAGGAGGTCGTCGAGGCAGAAAAATCTCCCCAAGCTTCCCTAACGTTGCTGAACGAAACGCTGAAGGACTGGGTGCTGCGGCGGAACCAGTTTCCAACCGACCTGAACGAGTTCGTGACGGGTGGAATGCTGCCGAGACTTCCCGTCACGCCACCGGGCAAACGGTTCGTGATGGATGTCCAGCAGCGTCGTGTGGTTCTGGCTGACAAGTGAAGTGCCGGCGGCAGCGCTCACGCGAGCAACTCACGGACGACATGACCGCCGACATCCGTGAGGCGGTAATCGCGCCCGTTGTGGCGGTAGGTCAGCTTCTCGTGGTCCATGCCGAGCAGATGGAGAATCGTCGCGTGCAGGTCGTTGCCGTGGACTTTATCCTCGACGGCCTTGTAGCCGAACTCGTCGGTAGCGCCGTGATGCACGCCGCCCTTCACGCCGCCGCCGGCCATCCAGATGGTGAAGCCCTTCGGGTTGTGGTCGCGCCCCAGGGTGCCTTGCGAATCGCTCGTGCGCCCAAACTCGCCGCCCCACACGACGAGCGTGTCTTCGAGCATCCCGCGCATCTTGAGATCCGTGAGCAACGCGGCGGCGGGCTGGTCCGTCGCGGCGCCGCAGGAGCGGTGGTTCGTCTCGATGTTGTTGTGACCGTCCCATGGCACGTCGTTCACGCTGCCGTCGCCACCCGTGCCCTTGCCCGCGAAGATTTGCACGAAGCGCACGCCGCGCTCGAGCAGGCGGCGAGCGATGAGGCATTGGCGGCCAAAGGTCTCGGTCTCCTTCTTGTCCACGCCGTAAAGCTGGCGCGTGGCGGCGGACTCGTTCGCAATGTCCATCGCCTCAGGAGCGGCCATCTGCATCCGGTAGGCCAGCTCGAAGGAGTTGATGCGAGAGAGCAAGTCGGCCTGCGTAGGACGGGCCTTCGCATGGTCGCGGTTGAGTGAACCCAGCAAGTCGAGCGTGGCGCGCTGTTGGGTATCGGACTCCTCTTTGGCGCGGACGAGGTTGTCAATCGTCTCCTTGCGCCGGGCGTCGAGGGCGAGTGCCTGATAGGTCTTGGGCAGAAAGCCCGCGCTCCAAATCTGGTCGTCGCCGCGCGGTCGCGTCTCGTGCAACACGACAAACGCGGGGAGGTTTTGGTTGTCCGCGCCGAGGCCGTAAGTGACCCACGCGCCGGCGCTGGGCGAGCCGGGGCGGTCCACGCCGCACATGAGTTCCATCGAGGCCGGCGCGTGGTTGTTCGCGCGCAGGTGCATCGAGTGGATGAAGGCCATGTCGTCCACGTGCTGCGAGAGGTGCGGCAGAATGTCGGAGACCCACGCACCGGAGCGGCCGTGCTGGTTCCAGCCGAAGGGCGACTTGAGAATCTTCCCGCTGGTCGTGAAGAAACCGGTCTTCGGGTCGCTGCCGGGCAGGACCTCGCCGTTGCGCTTCTGCAGCTCCGGCTTGTAATCCCAAGTGTCTACCTGCGACGGCGCGCCAGTCATGAAGAGCCACACGATGCGCTTGGCCTTCCCGGGGAACAGCGGCGGGCGGGCGGCCAGCGGGTTCACCGGCGCGGCACCGGCGCGCGTCTGCTCATGCAGCAGCGTGCCGAGCGCCACGGAGCCGAGACCCAGACCGGCGCGTTGCAGGAAGCTGCGGCGCGAGGGGAGAACGAGTTCGTTGGGAGCGTATTGGCCAAACATAAATCAGTAGACTATTTTTGCCACAGGTCGACACAGATGAGCAGAGATGGAAGAGCATGCTGATGCATGCTTCGAGGCGATGGCA